>JAKSQQ010000042.1 GCA_024404015.1 Clostridia bacterium | reverse complement strand
AAAGATAAAAGCAAAAGCGCGTAAACCGTTTACCGTTATTGATTAGTCTGCCGCATTGTGATAATATAGGCGGGAAGGATGTGATTTTATGCTTCTTAAAATACTTTCATTTTTTGTTTCTCTTATTCTCTTTGCCGGAGCGGGGCAGATGCCCGAGCCCTATTCTCCCGCCGATTCGGAAAATCTGAAATGCAGTGCGGTCATACTCAGCGATATGCATATAGAAACAAATAATTTTGACCGTTTTCCCCGTGCAGGTAAAATTCTCGCCGGCGTTGCCAATGCGTCCGTCAGTCCCGATGTTGTGGGCTTTACCGGAGATAACACCATGAACGGTCAGAGCATCGAGTGGTTTGATTTTTACGGCTTTGTGAACCGTTATATCAAGGACAGCCGTATTCTCATGTGCTTCGGAAATCACGATTTCGGCAACTGTGCAGACCACGATACCTACGTGAAGCTTCGCAAAAGATGTATTGAAAAATACAAAACCTACTGCGGAGAAAGTATTGACGAGGTTTACTATTCAAGAGATATAAAGGGATGCCGTTTTATCGTTCTCGGTTCCGAGGATAATGCGGAAAACACGGTTGAGGTCATTACCGATAAGCAAATCCGATGGCTTTCGGATCAGCTTGCGGAATGCAGGGAAAAGAATATGCCTGTAATCGTTCTCAATCATAATCTTATCTACGGCAGAAACGGAAGCCGTTCATACTGGGATTTCAATCAGACCACAAATAACGATGCCCTTGACCATGCTTTGCAGGATAGCGGAGCGACAGTCCTTTTTGTCTGCGGTCATTCCCATTTCGGCGTGAATGAGGGCTCTGTCAGCCGTGAGGGTAAAGTGACTTATGTTAATCTGCCCTCAACGGGAAATACCGGCAATTACGAAGCAGAGGGTGAATATGCCGATTGCGGAGTGGGAATATATATTGAGGTCTACGAAGGCAGAATGATTCTTTCCTTCCGTAATTTTGCAAAGGGTATCGCTCTTGAAGGATATGATAATATAGAGATTTCTCTGTAAAATAAAAAGATTAAAGCCCCACCAAAACGGTGGGGCTTTAACCATGGGGTTGAATTGAGGAGGGGTATTGCTATATACGAAAGGGGTTGCGGCTCCCCCTCCGTACAATCAGATAATACCCCCGAAATGTTAACCGGATATGAATTGAATATAAACTCTTATGAGGTATTTTATGAACTCATTTTTTAACAAATCGGATAACGTTTATGATATCTCGGCCTCTTTTGCTTTTTCCGCCCATGGATGAAATGATGACTCTGCCTTTATGACGAAGGGTGATTTTATCCCCTTCGGCAATCCGTTTATCGGGCTTCAGACATTCGCTGTCATTGAGGAAAACAAGACCCTTTGAAATTGCTTCGCAGGCGGCATCCCTTGAAACGGAGAAGCCGTTTTTGACTATACTGTCAAGGCGGGGAGAGGAAACGGTAAAGGAATCGGGAACGCCCTCGTTCTTTTCAATTCCTCTTGCATCCCAAGGGGAGGTGATATTTATGTTCAGCGTGCCTCTGCCTGCGCTCACCATATTTTTTGCAATGTATTCAGCCATGTTTTTCATTACGGCAATGTGGCAGCCGCCTTCATTTACCATAATGTCACCCGTCATTTCTCTGTTAATGCCCAGCCCCATCAGCGCTCCCAGATAATCTCTGTGGGTAAGGGGCTTTGAGAATTTATCCTTGCTTACTTCAAGAAGGGCAACGGGACAGTCCTCGGGGACTTGGGCAAAATGCTTTTCCAGGGAATCGTAATCATCTGCTTCAATGTATTCGGGCAGAAAAACCGCCACCGTTCTTTCCGCATCCTCAAATCCTCCGTAAAAAATCTGTCTTACTCCGTAGGGCAGTTTCAGAGCATTTACGAGAGATTTTTCGTGCATATCCAGAAATTTTGATTCCGTTATCATCTGACGGTCAAGGCATTGCTCCGCTTTCTCAGAAACGTAGGAAAGCATTATTTTCTCATCTGATGTCAATTTTCATACACCTTCACTATTTCCGCGATATACATTTTATGATAGTCACCTGCTGTTTTTTCGTCATAACAGTCGTTTATTTCGCTGTCAAGGAAAGTATCGGGTGTCAGCTCGGTTGCTCCCATGATACGGCAGACGAGCGTGTATTTTGCCTCGCCGAAGGTTACGGTTCCGTCTGTAAAAAGGGGAGTAAGTCCTGCCGAAGCGGGCTTGTCGATATCTCTGCCGCTTTTCTTTCCGCAAAGGGTGAGGGCATCGCGGTGTTTTTTGTCATAGAAGGAGAGAGTGAAAAGGGAATTGCTCTCAAGAAATTCGTAGGTATATCTTCTTTTACGGATAAAAATGAATGCCGCATCCTTGCCCCAGATTTCACCCAGAGCGCCCCAGCTTACGGTCATGGTGTTGAATTTTTCCCCGGTTCCGCAGGTAACAAGTCCCCAGCCGTCTGAAATCAATTCGGGTGCGCTGACTTTGATATCTCTGATATTTATTTCTTTCATAATTTTTTCTCCCTTGTTTTTTCTTATATTATACCGTAAATATGCCCGAAAAGGAAGAGAAATATTGGGTGATAGTGTACAAATCTATAAAAATAAAAAAATAGGTTGATTTTACTATGCTAATGTGGTAAATTATGAACGCATTAAATAATAATACGGAGGTAAAAATATGAAAAAGAAAGTAGTGGCACTTCTTCTTGCTGCGGTACTGGTCGTTCTTACTCTCGGCCTTGCAGGATGCGGCATAACAAAGAAACCGTCGGCAGAAGCAGACACCACATCAACCACAAAAACAGCTTCAAGTAACGAAAAGAAAGTATTCACAATGGGCATTGATGCCGAGTATCCTCCCTTCAGCTACATGGATGATAACGGCGAATATACCGGCTTTGACGTTGAAATCTGCAAAGCCGCTTGCGAAAGACTCGGCTGGGAATTCAAAGTATTCGGTGTAAACTGGGACGAAAAGCTTATCCAGCTTGACGCCGGTGAATGTGACTGCGTATGGTCGGGTATGACAATCCTTCCCTCAATGAAAGAGGCAGGTTATGTTATCTCCGAGCCCTACTACGATAACACACAGGTAGTTCTCGTTAAGGACAGCAGCCCCATTAAATCTTCCGCAGACCTTGCAGGCAAGTCAGTCGCAGTTCAGCTCGGTACTTCCGGCGAAGCTCTCCTTGCAGAGGACGGCGATTGTGCAGACCTTTCCGCAACCTTCGGTGAGCTTGTCACCTGCGAAAGCTTCCTCAAGTGCTTCGCAGAGCTTGAAGGAAACGGCGTTGACGCAGTATTCGTAGACGCTCCCGTTGCCAAGACATACGTCGCAGAGCATGAGGGATTCAGAATCATTGACGAAAATCTCGGTGCAGAGCAGTACGGTATCGCATTCCGTGCAGACGACCAGGCAAACTGTGATGCTATTTCCGGTGCAGTCAATTCTATGGTTGAGGACGGCACTTATGCAAAGATTGCAGAGAAGTATCCCGACATCGTTAACAATCTTCTCTTCCTCAACAAATAATCAGGTAGTTTATAAGGCGTTTCCCGAAGATACAGCAATGTGTCTTCGGGAATTTTCCCTATTCTAATATCGGAGGTTAGTTATGACACTGGCAACAATGATAATGAAGATGAGCGAGGGCTTAGGCAAGACCTGTGCCATCTTTTTCCTTACACTGCTGTTCTCCCTTCCCCTGGGAATGATAGTTGCTCTGCTCAGAAGAAGCAAAATCAAGGTCATATCAAAAATTACCCAGTTTTGTATTTCCGTGCTCAGAGGTACTCCTCTGATGCTTCAGCTTCTTGCGGTTACCTACGGCCCCTATTATCTTTCCGTAGCCGTTAATAAGCTTTCCGACTTATATAACTGGAGCTTTTATCTGGATATCAGCATTTCAAGGAATAAGCTGATACCCGTGGTAATTGCCTTTGCCATAAACTATGCCGCCTACTTTGCGGAAATATACAGAAGCGGTCTGGAATCCATGCCGGTAGGTCAGTATGAGGCCGCCCACGTGCTTGGTTACAGCAAGCCCCAGACCTTTATGAAAATCATTCTTCCCCAGGTAATCCGCCGTATCCTGCCCAGCATGACGAATGAAATCGTTACCCTTGTAAAGGATACCTCAATGGCGTTTACCGTTTCCTACCAGGAAATGTTTACCATCGGCAAGCAGGTTGCAAATTCACAGACCAGCTTTGTACCCTTCATTATTGCAGGCGTATTCTATTACATATTCAACGCGATTGTGGGATTTGTAATGGGCAGAGTTGAGAAATCAATGAGTTATTATACTATGTAAGGAGGATTTTTATGAGCGTTCTTGAAATGAATAATGTCAAAAAATCCTTCGGCTCCAATAACGTATTGAAGGATATTTCAATCAAGGTTGAAAAGGGCGAGGTTGTTTCCGTTATCGGTCCCTCCGGCTCGGGTAAATCAACGCTTCTGCGCTGTGCAACTTTGCTTGAAACCATGGATTCGGGTACTCTTTCCTATAACGACACCAAGGCGGCGTGGATGGAGGAAAACGGAATCAGATACACCAAAAATCTGAATGAGGTCCGCAGACATTTCGGGCTTGTTTTTCAGAATTACAATCTTTTTCCCCATTACAGCGTAATAAAAAATCTTATGGATGCTCCCGTTTCGGTCATGAAGAGAGATAAAGACGAGGTTAGACGGGAATGTATGGAACTGCTTTCAAAAATGGGACTTGAGGATAAGGCGGATGCCTATCCCTGTCAGCTTTCCGGCGGTCAACAGCAGAGAGTATCAATCGCAAGAGCCCTTGCAATGAAGCCGGAAATCCTTTTCTTTGACGAGCCCACGTCGGCCCTTGACCCGGAGCTTACGGGTGAGGTGCTGAAGGTAATCAAGGAGCTTGCGGAATCAAATATGACCATGGTAATCGTTACCCACGAAATGTCCTTTGCCCGCGCCGTATCAGATAAGGTTATCTTTATGGACCACGGCGTTATAGTTGAGCAGGGCGCGCCCGAAGAGCTTTTCGGCAATACCCGGTCGGAAAGAACAAAGCAGTTCCTTCAGAATTACAACAATATATGATTGAATATTATTATCTCGATCCGTCACGGAATATTACCCTGCTTGTGACTTCTTCCGTTTTGACTTCGGACAGAGCCCGTATCGCGTCCGAACTGATGGTGCTTGAGCCCACGGCAGAGCAGGTGGGATTTGTCAGCGGAAACCGTCTTGATATGGCAGGGGGCGAATTTTGCGGAAACGCCACTCTTTCCGCCGCCGCTCTCTGTTGCAGAGAAAGAGGCATTGATGAGGGCAGCGTAAAAATGAGTGTGTCCGGCACCCGGGACGATGTAAACGTTTTCGTGAGAAAAATTGCGGATAACCGATACGAGGGCAGGGTTGAAATGCCTTCACCTCTCGGTATAAGAAGAATTGACGGCAAGCTTACGTCAGTTGATTTTGAAGGAATATCCCATATTATCATTGAAGGAAATATGGATAAAAATGAAGCGGAGGAGCTGGCAAAAAGATTTTGTAATGAGCTTGATGCCGACGCCGTCGGAGTGATGCTCCTTGACGAAAAAGAAGGCAGACTGACTCCTCTTGTTTACGTTCCCGCCGCAGATACAATGTGCTGGGAAAGCTCCTGCGCAAGCGGTACTACCGCAGCGGGAGTATATCTTGCGGATAAATACGCCCGTGAAATCACGGCAGAGTTTATCCAGCCCGGCGGAGTGCTTAAAGTAACCGCGGCTCCCCATAAAAAACCCGCCTTTACGGGTACCGTAATAATCGGTGACCTGAAAAAAGCGGATATATGAATGCAAAAATCCTCCGACCGTTTGGCCGGAGGATTCCTTTTTAATCAATAGTTGTAGCCGGTGTCAAGTGCCTTGAAGTTGATTTCCTTCAGGTTTGCCTTTCTTGCGGATACGACCTTATCAAGTGCCTTGTCAATGTTATCGTAGGGAACAATGCCTGTTTCCTTGATAACCTTGCCTATCATAATCATGTTGGCAAGTGTGGGGGCATCTATATCCTTGGCAAGCTTTGTTGCGGGAATGTAGAATACCTTAACGTCGTCTCTCTTTATCTTTCTCTCAATGAGGGTGGAGTCAACGAAAATATAACCGCCGGGTACTACGTCATCCTCGTACTTGTCAAGTGAAGGAAGGTTCATAACCATAAGAACGTCGGGCTTTGAAACGATGGGGGAGCCGACGGGCTCATCGCTTACGATAACGGAGCAGTTTGCCGTACCGCCGCGCATTTCGGGGCCGTATGAGGGAAGCCAGGAAAGCTGCTTATCCTCAAGCAGTGCCTTGTATGCAAGGAATTTGCCTGCAAAAAGAACGCCCTGACCGCCGAAGCCGGCAATAAGCATCTGAGTTGTCATATTACTCGGCCTCCTTTTCTGCGCTTCTGTCCTTATAAACGCCGAGAGGATAGTAGGGAATCATCTTCTCATCAATCCAGTTAAGAGCGTCCTGAGGAGTCATACCCCAGTTAGTGGGGCAGGAAGAAACTACTTCAACAAGGGAGAAACCCTTGCCGTTAATCTGATTTTCAAAGGCCTTTTTGATTGCCTTCTGTGCCTGTTTAACATTCTTGACGTTATTTACGGCAACGCGGGTGATATATTCGGGGCCGTCAAGGGTAGCCAGCATTTCGCATACTCTGATGGGGAAGCCGGCTGTGGTTACGTCTCTGCCGTAGGGAGAGGTCTGGGTGACCTGACCGGGAAGAGAGGTGGGAGCCATCTGACCGCCTGTCATACCGTAGATTGCATTGTTTACAAAGATTACGGTGATGTTTTCGTTTCTGGTTGCGGAATGAACTGTCTCTGCCATACCGATGGAAGCAAGGTCACCGTCACCCTGATAGGTGAAGATAACGTTTTCGGGCATTGCTCTCTTAAGACCCGTTGCAACTGCGGGAGCTCTGCCGTGAGCGGCCTCTACCATATCGCATGAGAAATAATTGTAAGCCATAACGGCACAACCTACGGGTGCAACGCCTACGGTCTTGCCTTCTATGCCGAGTTCATCAATTGCCTGGGCAACAAGACGGTGAATGATACCGTGAGTACAGCCGGGGCAATAATGAAGAGGAGCATCTGTCAGACTTTTCGGTTTTTCAAAAACAACTGCCATTATTCATTACCTCCTGCTGCTTTTTTGATTGATTCAAGCACCTGCTCGGGTGAAGGAATCATGCCGCCTACTCTGTAACACAGGTCAACGGGCTTCTTGCAACTTGTTGCAAGCTTGATATCCTCAATCATCTGTCCCATTGAAAGCTCAACGCTGATGAAGGACTTAACCTTATCTGCTGCTTCTGCAAGGGGCTTCTTGGGGAAGGGCCATACTGTGATAGGTCTGATCATACCTACCTTGATGCCCTGCTTTCTTGCTTCAACTACTGCGTTTCTGGATACTCTGGCTGCGATGCCGAAGGCAACAACACAGATTTCCGCATCGTCCATCATGAAGCTTTCATAACGTGCTTCATTCTCTTCGATGTACTTATATCTTTCAAATCTCTCGTTATTTGTTTTTTCAAGCTCTTCGGGAACAAGGTAGAGGGAGTTAACGATGTTGTGCTCTCTCTTCATCTGTGTACCCGTAACTGCCCAGGGCTTCTCAATCATGTTGGGAGCTTCATCGGGAAGCTCAACGGGCTCCATCATCTGACCCATTGTGCCGTCTGCAAGGAGCATGGCGGGCATTCTGTATTTATCTGCAAGATCAAATGCAAGACTGACAAGGTCAGCCATTTCCTGAACTGATGCGGGAGTGAGAACGATAAGGTGATAGTCACCGTGTCCGCCGCCCTTTGTTGCCTGGAAATAGTCTGACTGTGAGGGCTGAATACCGCCGAGTCCGGGGCCGCCTCTCTGAACGTTAACGATAAGTGCGGGAAGGTCTGCACCTGCGATGTAGGAAATGCCTTCCTGCTTGAGTGATACTCCGGGGCTGGAGGAGGAGGTCATAACTCTCTTACCTGCCGAGGATACACCGTAAACCATGTTGATTGCAGCGATTTCGCTTTCTGCCTGCAGGAAAGTTCCGCCGATTTTCGGCATTCTCTTTGCCATGTAAGCGGCAAGCTCAGTCTGCGGAGTGATGGGGTATCCGAAGTAATGAAGACAGCCGGCTCTGATAGCGGCCTCTGCGATTGCCTCGTTGCCCTTCATAAGTACTTTTTCAGACATTATTCACACCTCACTTTTCTACTGTTATGACGCAGTCGGGACACATAGTTGCACAGAAAGCACAGCCGATGCACTTTGACTGGTCGGTCATTTCAGCGGGGGAATGTCCTTTTTTGTTGATTTTGTCCTTTGCGATAACTATAAGCTGTTTGGGACACGCAGTAACACACAGACCGCAGCCCTTGCAGGTATCTGTTTCAAAGGTAACTTTTGCCATAAGAACACATTCCTTTCTTAATAATATTTTGCCTGTAAATCAAGCGGCAGTATATCGTCACCGATATCGCCGGAGATTAAATTACGTTTTACGGCGGTCTTTACCACGGGAATACCGCTTATCCTTGCAAGCTCCTCTGCGAGAGAAACCGTTTTTTCAACGTCCTCAAGGGTTGTTTCTTCGCCGAGATTGGAATTGTTGACGATTCCCGTAAAGGGGATTTTGCCTGCAATTTCAATTTCTCTCATAACCTCAAGGGCTTCCCCGGGGGTTCTTGTAAGGGGGCGGTAAAAGTTTGCCACAAACAGATTGTTGTAGTCGTTTTCTTCAAGGATGAAGGGAGAAAATCTGCCCAGGGCATAAGCGCCTCTGTCATCTCCGCCAATATCAAGCACGGCGTATTTATCGTGAAACTCAAACAGACCGTAAAGCTCCTGGGGGAGAGAGGGCAGGTCAACGTTGGTGTTGGCATAATGAGGGGAAATCAGATTGATTCCCGCATCGTTAAGTTCTTTTTCGCTGTCCTTCGTGCGGAAATACGGATTGACTATGTCCATATCCGCAACGTTGACTTCCTTACCCAGTTTTCTGAGAAGAAAAGCATAATTGACTGCAATATTCGTTTTGCCGCTGCCGTAATGACCGCAGAAGAGGGTTACTCTTTTATGATTCAGCATACCTTGTGGCACCAGCCGTTTTTGTCTTCAAGCTTGCCCCACTGAATACCTGTAAGCTCGTCATAGAGTGCCTGGGTAACTTCACCGATTTTGCCGCCGTTAACAACGAATTCCTCGTCCTTGTAGCTGAGCCAGCCGATGGGAGATACAACTGCGGCCGTACCTGTGCCCCATGCTTCTTCAAGAGTGCCGTTCTTTGCGGCTTCGTAAAGCTCGTCAATGGAGATAAGTCTTTCGGAAACCTTGTAGCCCTTTGCCTTAAGAAGCTCTACGCAGCTCTTTCTGGTGATGCCGGGAAGAACTGAGCCGGTAAGCTCGGGAGTAACGATTTCGCCGTTGATTTTGAACATAACGTTCATTGAGCCGACTTCTTCGATATACTTTCTGTGAACGCCGTCAAGCCAGAGAACCTGAGTGAAGCCTTTCTTCTCTGCCTTTTCGCCTGCACGAAGGGAAGCAGCGTAGTTGCCGCCGCACTTTGCATAGCCGGTACCGCCCTTGACTGCTCTTACGTCTTCGCTCTCGATGGCGATTTTAACGGGGTTGATGCCTTCTGCGTAGTAAGCGCCAACGGGGGAGCAGATAACTACGTAAGTAGCTTCCTTTACGGCATGAACGCCCAGGTGGGGCTCGTTACCGTACATAAAGGGACGAAGATAAAGTGAAGTGCCTTCCGAATGGGGAACCCAATCCTTTTCGCATTCAACAATGGCGTCAAGAATCTGCATTGCGTCATCCTCGGGGATTTCGGGGAGGCAGAGTCTCTCGGCGGAATTGTTCATTCTTCTGATATTTTCAATGGGTCTGAACATACGGATTTCACCGTCAGCTGTTCTGTATGCTTTAAGGCCTTCAAAAATTTCCGTGCCGTAGTGGAGAACTGTTGAAGCGGGATGAATGGGAATGGGAGCAAAGGGAACGATTCTTGCATCGTGCCAGCCCAGCTCTGCCGAGTAGTCCATCATAAACATGTGGTCAGTGAAAATACGGCCGAAACCGAGCTTGGATTCATCGACGGGCTTTTCTTTGGGACAGGTTGTCTTTGTGAATTTGATTTCCATAATATATTTTCCTTTCTGTAATGATATTAAAGTTTATTTCGCTGGATTTTTCCGCTGATTGACTTGGGAAGCTCGTCACGGAATACCACCACTCTGGGATATTTGTAGGGAGCGGTATGCTTCTTAACGTAATCCTGAATTTCTTTCTTCAGCTCTTCCGTACCCTCGGTACCCTTGGTAAGTACGATAGATGCCTTTACTATCTGACCTCTTACCTCGTCGGGAGCGGCTGAAACACCGCATTCCAGAACGTAGGGAAGCTCCATGATAACGCTTTCAATCTCAAAGGGTCCGATACGGTAGCCGGAGGATTTGATAATGTCGTCAACACGGCCTACATACCAGAAGAAGCCGTCTTCATCCTTCCATGCCGTATCGCCGGTATGGTACCAGCCGTTTTTCCAGGTGTCGGCTGTCTTTTCGGGGTCGTTGTAATAGCAGGATGCAAGACCGTAAGGAAGACCGTCCTTGATGTTGATACAAATTTCGCCTGTTTCACCAACGGGAACGGGCTTGTCATCGGGGTCAAGGAGTTGAACGTCATAGATGGGAGCGGGCTTGCCCATTGAGCCGATTTTATGGTCGGCACCCCTCATGTTGCCGCAGATAAGTGCGGATTCCGTCTGACCGAAGCCCTCGAGGATCTGAAGACCCGTTGCCTTCTCGAATAATCTGTATACCTCGGGATTCAGCGCTTCACCTGCGGTGGTCATGTGCTGAACTGAGGAAAGGTCATATTTTGTAATATCCTGACGGATAAGCATACGCAGTATGGTGGGGGGAGCGCAGAAGGTGGTAATGTTGTATTCACTGAACATGGGGAGAAGGTCCTCTGCGTGGAAGCGGATTTCGTCATAAACGAAAAGTGCGGTTTCGCACATCCACTGACCGTAGAGCTTGCCCCATGCCGCCTTTGCCCAGCCCGTATCGGAATAGGAAAGGTGGATGCCGTCGGGATCAACGTCGTGCCAGTATTTTGCGGTGTGGAACTGACCGAGAGGATACCAGTAATTGTGAGCCGCAAGCTTGGGGTATCCGGAAGTACCCGAGGTAAAGTACATCAGCATATAATCCGCTCCGCAGGGAGCGTCATCGGGTCTTTCATAATGGGTGCTGAAGCGCATGTATTCCTCGTTGAAGTTTCTCCAGCCCTCTTTTTCGCCGTTTACGATGAATTTGTTGACCATGCCATCGTATTCCTTCAGCGCTTCGTCAACGTTATTGCAGATATTGTCGTCGTATGCGGTGCAGAGGATTGAGGTTACGTTTGCAAACTTGAATCTGTAAACGTAGTCGTGGGGAAGAAGCTGGAAGGTGGCGGGAATTGCGATGGCACCTATTTTTTCGAGAGCAAGGGTAGCAAACCAGAACTGATAGTTTCTCTTGAGAACCAGCATTACTCTGTCGCCCTTTTTGATGCCCAGAGAAAGGAAATAGTTTACACAGCGGTTGGTGTGCTGTTTTACTTCCTTCCAGGTGAATCTGGTGGGAACCTTTTCCGGGGAAACATAGAGCAGAGCAAGCTTATCGGGGTCTTTTTCCGCAATTGCGTCAATTATGTCAAATGCATAGTTGAATTTTTCCGTATTCTTGAATTTAACGGAAACGGGAGTGCCGTTTTCGTCTTCAACGGTTTCAATGAATTTTTTGTAGATACGGTCCTTTGTATCTCTGACGTGCTTCATTATGGGAGCGTCAACCTTCTGTACCTCTTCAAGCTCCGGAATGGGCTCGCCGGAGGGATTGAGAACGATTGCGTAGAAGCTGCAGTCCTTACCGCCTACCGCACGCTCACCGTGGGGCTTTGCGGAGTCAAAGTAGATACTGTCACCTGCACCGAGGATTTCTTTGTGGTCGCCTACCTGGACCTCAAGCTGTCCTTCAATGACGATATCAATTTCCTGACCCTTATGGGTGGTCAGCTCGATGGGCTTCGTAAGGGAGCTTTCGTCAAACTTGCTTATGACGTAGAGGGGCTCGGAAATCCTGTTTTTGAAGCCGTATGCCATATTGTAATATGTCATACCGTGGGCATCGGATATTCTGGGGGCCTCGCCTTTGCGGGTTACGAAATATGAGAAAAGCTTGGGGGTATGGCCTTCAATAAGATTGGTAACGTCAACCGAAAAGGCGGACGCGCATCTGTAAAGAAAGGCGAAGTTCAGGTCTTTTTTGCCGTTTTCACAGGCCAGATATTCTTCAACGCTGATACCTGTTTTTTCTGCCATATCTTCGGGGGAGAAACCTTCAATTTCTCTCAGCTCTCTGATACGGGCGGCCATTTCCTGAATTTTGAAATCGAGTTCGGAAAATTCCATAAAACACCTCTGTTCCGGGACTAAAAAAAGCTCGTCCCAAAGAAGATTACTTTGAGACGAGCATGAAATTCATTACCCGCGGTACCACTCAAATTGTGTCAAAAGACACCACTCAGACTCTGACAAGTCGTATGCATTCACGCAGCAATCACGGGGAGGTTCTACTCACTTACGCTTTCTTCCTCCCGGCTCGGAAGCTACAACCTCAATCTGCACGCTGACGGCTCGCACCAAACGCCGCCTCTCTGGAAGCTGCCCGAAAGAGCTCTCTTCGTCAAAGCCATTAATATTTTTATATATAGTAATCCAATTGAATTTATTTGTCAATATTAAATTTTACACAAAAGAAGGGGTAACAGACAGCCGGCTTTTTCTCGATTGAACGAATTAAAGCTTGTTTCGCTGAATCTTACCGCTGATTGACTTGGGAAGCTCGTCGCGGAATACCACCTGTCTGGGATATTTGTAGGGAGCGGTATGCTGCTTTACGTAATTCTGAATTTCCTTCTTGAGTTCTTCCGTACCCTCGGTACCCTTGGTAAGTACGATTGATGCCTTTACTATCTGACCTCTTACCTCGTCGGGAGCGGCTGAAACACCGCATTCCAGAACGTAGGGAAGCTCCATGATAACGCTTTCAATCTCAAAGGGTCCGATACGGTAGCCGGAGGATTTGATAATGTCGTCAACACGGCCTACATACCAGAAGAAGCCGTCTTCATCCTTCCATGCCGTATCTCCTGTGTGATACATATTCTGACGTCTGCATTCAACGTTCTTTTCATCCTCGTCGATATACTGTCTGAAAAGACCTACGGGGTCGCCGTCGTCAATATGGATTACGATTTCACCTGTTTCGCCGTTTGCAACGGAATTGCCGTCGGGATCCACAAGGTCAACCCGGTATTGAGGTGATGCCTTTCCCATTGAGCCCAGACGGGCCTCCGTACCTGCAAGGTTGCCGATTACAAGGGTTGTTTCCGTCTGACCGAAGCCCTCCATAATTTCAAGCCCCGTTGCCTTTCTGAACTGAACGGCAACCTCCGGATTGAGTGCTTCGCCTGCGGTAGTCATGTGTCTGACGGATGAAAAATCGTATTTGGTAATATCTTCCTTAACCAGCATTCTCAGCATTGTGGGAGGAGCGCAGAAGGTGGTTATCTGATAACGCTTGAAAAGGGGAAGGATATCTGCGGAATTGAAACGGTCAAAGTCATAAACGAATACGGCGCCTTCACACATCCACTGACCGTAGAGTTTGCCCCAGAGAGCTTTGCCCCAGCCCGTGTCGGAAATGGTGAAGTGAAGACCGTCTTTTTCAC
>JAKSQQ010000041.1 GCA_024404015.1 Clostridia bacterium | reverse complement strand
TTTTTACCTTTTTATTTCCCTTTTATCAACATATCCGGGTGTGCCATTTGACAATTCCTTGCAGTGTAAGGATTCAGACCGTTTTTACATATTAAAAAATGTTTGTTTTATAATACTGTTTTTATTGAATTTTACTTGTTTTTTCTGCAAATATACAAAAAGCACAGAGACATAAATCTGCCTCTGTGCATATATATTTTTTATTATATTATATCAAGATTATTTATCCTTAAAAAAGTCTTTGTAGTTCAGGGGCTTCAAATCGTTTTTCTTGCCGCCGCCGGTACCGTTTTTTCGCATTACTATCAATACGATAAGCACTGCCGCCGCAAGAATGAGAATAATCTGAAACGCGGTTGATCTGAACATCCTGACTATCAGATTACCGATAGCAGACAGAAAGCTTCTCTTGACCGGAGCCGCCGCCACCAGGTCAATAGTCTTGATCACTTCCCCTGCATAGTGTACCTCACCCTTACAGATAATATCCCCTTCTTCAATAGGGGCGTTAACGTGATCGGGCTTCGTTTTATCAATAATGGTTACGTACAAACCGCCTGCGTCTATGGATTTGGGCATAAGACTGAATGCGGTTGAGGAGGGGCTGAGACTTACATAATCGCTTTTGCCGTATCTTACCTTAACCTCGCCCACTATTTTTGCGGCATCCGCAATGGAAATGAGGCGCAGATTGTTTACAGCCCAGTCAATCATGTTCTTACAGTCAACAAATGCGCCGTTTTCATCCACGTGGTCATCGTCAATGTCTTCCATGGTTCCGCCCATCGCAACGGCAATATAGTTATAGCCGTTATTTGAGGCGCTTACCGCAAGGCATTGGCCCGCTCCCGAGGTGTAACCGGTTTTACCGCCGTCAATGTAACGACAGTAATAATCCTTGATTGCACTGCTGAGGGTTTTATTTGTATTGGTGATTGTTCGTTTATCCTGCTGTGAGGTTTCGGGAAGCTCATAAGACCTTTTTGATGTAATCTCCGCAAATTTATTGAGCTTCATGGCGTTTTCAAGCAAAACAGCCATATCCGCGGCAGAGGAATAATGATTTTCGGAGTCAAGTCCGTGAACGTTTTCAAAATGGGTATTTACACATCCCAGACTCTGAACGTAATTATTCATCTTATCTACAAATTCCTGACGGTTATCTCCCGTAAGGTAATTTGCCAGAACGGTTGCCGCATCGTTGGCAGATGCCACAAGCAGACAGCAGAGCAGGTCATAAATCGTATAGGTTTCACCCGGCTTGAGTCCGCCCGTTGAGCTGCCCGTTCCTTTAAGTTCGTCAATACAGCTCTGGGGAACGGTAACGGTCTGCTGAAGGTCGGGTACACTTGTAAGGATAATGCTGGCGGTTACAATCTTTGTGAGAGACGCACATTTTACCTGCTTGTTCTCATCCTTGGAAAAAATGACCTCATCGTTATCCGTGCATATCATAAGATAACACTGTGAATGAAAGCCCTGCTCCAGAAACTCATCATACTCTGCCTGTGCCGGAGTGCAGAACACCGCCGACAGAAGCAGAATCATAACGAACAATATACTTATTGCCTTTTTCATAAAAATACCTGTTGCTTATTTTGTTGCCTGCTTGGAATACTTAAGAATATAGACTACTCTCATAAGGAGAGCTTCCGCAGGGTTAATGGGTTTGGCGGCATCAAATACCTTGGTGCCTAAAAGAGTAAGACAGCTCTTGCTCATAATCATGTCAACTGCCTCTGCGTCACCTTCAACGCCGCCGCAGCAAAGTGCGCCCTTATTCTTGAGAAGAACGGCGTTCTTGCCCTTGATTTTTGAGCCGCAGCAGGATTCCTTCTTTGCAACCTTAATCCTGGTGCCGCAAATCTGGCTGAAGTCGTCAAGGAGGGGCTTCATGGTCTTACCGATAGCCGAAACCGCAAGGGTTTCCTTATCGGTATTGTGGATAATGTAATTGAATTTGGGCTGAGCAAGGTAAATGCTTCTGTGTGCCTCGGCTGTATCGGTAACCTCGTCGTTGGTGGTGCCGGTGTGAAGGTCCATGCTGACCTCTTTGCCGTCACCGTTATTCGTAAGGGTGATAATGCCGTTTTCTCTGTCGCAGGAGCTGTTGTAGGTTTCGGATTTATCAAGGTCAACAAAGGTGGTTCTTGCTACTCTGCTGACGATTTTTTCGCAGAACTGATCAAGATTTGCTGCTGCAATACCGAATTTTTCCTTTGCACCTGCAAGAATATACTCTGCACAGTATTTTTCAAGGCAGGCGACAACGTCAAATGCTTCGTTGAAATCCGCTCCGTAGCAAAGAGCGCCGTGGCGAGCCATAATTACTGCCTTTGAATCGCTGAATTTAAGTGCGGTCGTAACGCCCTGTCTGAGCTTGCCGGTACCGGGAAGACCGTAGCCGCCCAAAAGGATATCCTTGCCGATAATCTTCTTTGCTTCTCCCGTTACGGTATCAATGCCGTTTTTAAGAGCGCTGATAACGGAGGCATTCTTCTGATGGGTATGGATAACGAAATTTGCTTCGGGATACATTTTGTAAACCTCTGCGTGGATACCCTTTTCACTGGAGGGCTTAACGTCACCGCTCCAGGCAAGGTCTTCAATGGCAACCTCAACTATATCCTCGGGCTTAAGTCCGATATAGGGCTTTCCGCTGGGAGTGATTACGAAGGTTTTGTCGTCAATACGGCAGCTTACGTTGCCCCATGTTCTTGCGATAAGACCCTCTGCAACGAGTTTTTCGCCTGCTTCAATTACGAGCTTTTTTGCTTCATTGATTTCCATAGTTTTCTTATCCTTTCTCTTTTTTATCTGTCAAGACCGAGTTTCTTTGCCATTTCATAGCTCTTGAGCTCGAGCATCTTTGAAACGCCCTCTTCCTGCATGGTGACGCCGTAGAGGATATCTGCTTCCTCCATGGTGCCTCGTCTGTGGGTAATGAGGATAAACTGGGTATTGTTGGTCATATTACGTACGTAGCTTGCATAACGGCTGACGTTAACGTCGTCAAGTGCCGCTTCAACCTCGTCAAATATACAGAAGGGGGCGGGGTTGATTTTAAGAATGGCAAAGAGGAGTGCGATTGCCGCAAGTCCCTTTTCACCGCCGGAAAGAAGGTCAATATTCTGAACGTTCTTACCGGGGGGCTGTACCTTAATGTTAATGTTACATTCAAGTACGTCCTGCGGGTCGTCAAGCACAAGCTCGGCTTTACCGCCGTCAAACAAATCCCTGAAGGTTATTCCGAATTCGTTATTGATAAGTCGGAACTGTTCTCTGAACTTCTCCGCCATTTTACCCGTAAGCTCTTCAATAATCTTTTCAAGCTCTGTCTTGGATTTCTCAACATCGGTAAGCTGACCGTTCAGATATTCGTATCTTTCGCCGACTTCCTTGTATTCTTCAATAGCTCCTACATTTACGCTGCCGAGGGCTCTGATTTTGCCTTTAATTTCCTGAAGGGTACGCTGTGCCTGAGGAATATCCTCGGGTACCTCTCCGATTTCCATGGCATCACGGAAGGTAAGCTGATATTCGTCATAAAGCTTATTCTTCGTGGTTTCAAGAGCGTTATCAAGAGCCGTCTTTTTCTCGTCAAGACGGGCAATTTCTCCGCTGAGCTTTTCCTTTTCCTCGGAAAAATCTTTTTCCTTTGAACGAAGGCGTACGCTTTCCGCATCGTTTGAAGTTCTGTCCGAAATAAGCTGTGATATCTTTTCTTCGGTAAGCTCCGTGCTGTTTCTCAAATCAGCCGCTTCTTTTTCAAGAGAAGCGATATTTTCGGCAATTCTTTCGTTTTCCGCTTTAATCTGCTCGATTTCTTCCGTAAGTCTGCCGGATTTGTCCGCAAGAGCTTCCTTACTGAGAAGTGCGGCTTCTATAACGGAATTGCAGGCCTCGATTTCCTTGTTCAGAGCAAGGATATCAAGATTAAGTGTATTCTGGATTTCCGCGGATTTTTCGCGGCGTTCCTCAAGAGCGCTTCTCTCCTCATCAAGTCGGTCAAGCTCATCATTGAGCTTGTCGGTTTCGGCGGTAATCTTTTCAATTTCGCTGTCTGCCTTTGCCTCCGACTCTGCGGAAGCGGCTATTCTCTGAAGAGAATTTTCTTTTTCCGTAAGAAGCTCGTCAATATGATTCTTTGCGGCATTGTATCTGTCCTCAATCAGCTTCAGATTTCCCTCTGCTCTGATAAGGTCTTCCTGAATTTTGATGATTTCGGCTTCGCCTGCGTCAATTTCCGCTTTTGCGGTAATAATTTCCGCGTCAATGACCTCTGCACTCTTTGTCTTTTCGTCAAGACGCTGTGTGAGAACCTTAACGTCCTCCTTCAGCTCCTCAATCTCGTTGATTCTGCTGAGGAAGCCGGTTCCCGAGCCCCTTGAACCGCCGGTCATGGAGCCGCCTGCGTTGAGTACCTGACCGTCAAGAGTTACTATTCTGAATCTGTGGTCATATTTCTTTGACATCACGATACCGTTATCAATATTATCAATAACCACCGTTCTGCCCAGAAGGTCATTTATTATCCCCGCATATTTCTTGTCGCAATCAACAAGATTAGCCGCAACGTCAACGTAGCCGTCGTTATTTTCAACGCCTTTTTCCGTAAAAGGTCTTCCCTTAACCGAAGTAAGGGGAAGGAAAGTGGCGCGGCCTGCTCTGTTTTGCTTCAGGTATTCCATTGCTCTCTTGGCGGCATATTCATCGTCGGTCACGATATTCTGAATTGCACCGCCCAAAGCGATTTCAATGGCAACCGCATATTCGCCCTTGGTGGAAATCAACTGAGAAACGGTGCCTCTGATACCTCTCAAAGCACCTCTCTTGGATTCCTTGATTACCTTTTGTACCGAGCCGGCGTAACCGTCAAGATTCTTTTCAAGGTCGTCCAGCATTTTAATGCGGGCTTCCTTCTGATATATGTCAAGATTAAGGCCGTCTATTTCTCCGTGAAGCTTATCCGCCTTGCCCTGTCTTGTTTCTATGATAAGACGGTAACCGTCAAGAGCGTTGTTTACGTCCTCTTCCTCATCTTTGCATTTACGGATTTCTCTTTCCGCAGATGACTTTTCGATTTCGAGGGTATCAATGATACCGCCTCTTGTTTCAATTACCTCGTCAATGGCGGCAATTCGGGTTTTCAGCTCCGATGCGGTGGAAAGAGCGGTGGATTTTTCAACTCTCAAGTCAGAAAGACGCATGGCGGCATCTGTCAGCTTATCGTTTACTTCTCTGACCTTTTCGCTGTTTTCACCGTTCAGACCGAGAAGGGAATTGAGCTTTTCGAGTTCCCCTGCAAGCTCCTCCTTTTTTGCCTCAATCTGATTTTGCTTATCTGCTATTTCCGCCTGAGCACCTGCAATCTGCTCCTCCGTCTGAGCAACGGTCTTTTCGCCGTCACCCATATCGGCTTCGATTCTTTCAATGGTACCCAGATTATGCTCTATCGTATTTCTTTCAACGGCGATTTTACCGTCAATTACCGCCGCCTGCTCTTCGGAATCGGAAATGGACCTTGTAAGGCGTTCAACCTCTGCGGTCAGATTCTGTCCCTTTTCAACTGCCGCTTCAATCTGCTGTTCAACCTCTGCAAGCTTTGATTCTACATCCGCATACTGAGCAGTGGCAATGGAAAGCTTATTTTCCTGCTCACGCAGATCGTTGCCGGATTTCTCGATGGTATGAAGCCACAGTCCGATTTCAAGTGTCTTTTTCTCGTCTGAAAGAGCCAGGAATTTTATCGCTTTTTCGCTCTGTGTTTTCAAAGGCCCGATACGGGATTCCAGCTCGGCAAGAATATCTCTGAGACGAATAAGATTTTCCTCTGCCTGCTCCAGACGTCTGTTGGCATCGGCACGTCTGTATCTGAAGTGGGAAATACCTGCCGCTTCCTCAAGCATATCACGGCGCTGAGTGGACTTCGCTGAAACAAGGTCCGCAATTCTGCCCTGGCTGACCATTGAATAGCCGTCTCTGCCGAGACCGGTATCCATAAACAGCTCGTGGATATCCTTTAGTCTGCTGACTTCCCCGTTGATTTTATATTCACTTTCTCCGGACCTGTAATATCTTCTCGTAATGGAAACCTGGTCGGTATCCTTCGGGAGAGAATGGTCCTTATTATCCATGTGCAGAGTTACTTCGGCATATCCGAGGGCCTTTCTGCGATCGGTACCGCCGAAAATAACGTCTTCCATACGTGCGCCTCTGAGGGCCTTGGTGGATTGCTCGCCCAGTACCCAGCGTACCGCATCGGAAATATTACTTTTACCGGAGCCGTTCGGTCCCACTACGCCGGTGATTCCCTTGCCCAGTTCAAGAACGGTCTTGTCCGGGAAGGATTTGAATCCCTGCATTTCAATTGATTTAAGTAACATCTTTTTACCTTATCCTGACTTTGTATTTTTCAATACCGTCCTCTTCGGTGACGGTGCAGATGTAACCGCGGTCACGGAAAAATTCAAGATTTGCCTTCCGCTGACCCGTCATTTTTGATCTGTTTCCCCGACCTACTGCCAGAGTGTATTCTCCGCAAGGAAGGGTGATAAGCTCTCTGAACGCCGCATCACGGTAAATGCGTCCTTCGCAAAGCTCTCTGAGTGCCGGATGATATGCTCCTCCCGCAAATCCGCTTTCCACGTCTCCGCCGGAATGAAGTCCCACGCGGATTACCCTGATTCCTTCATTCTCAAACATGGGGATAAGCTTTGAGCAAAGCTCAACCGATTCTTCAACGCCCTTGGGTATGAATTCGCCCTTTCTCATAAGCTCACACAGACGGGTACCCTCAAGCACCACCGTAGGATAAATTCTCACTGTGGCGGGACGAAGCGCGATGATTTTTTTTGCAGTTTCAATACTGTCATCATCCCCGGAGCCGTAAAGCCCCGTCATCATCTGCAATCCCGTTTCAAAGCCGTACGCTTTAAGCATGGCAACCGCATCGTTGGTCTGCTTTTCCGTGTGACCTCTTTCGTTAAGCTCAAGAACTCTGTCATCAAGGGACTGGGCTCCCAGCTCAACTGCGGTAACACCGTATTTTTTGAGAATAGGGCAGATTTCCTCCGAAATCCCGTCGGGTCTGGTGGAAATTCTTATTCCCGAAAACAGACCTGCTTCAATATAGGTGTATGCCGCTTCAAGAAGGGAAATCATATAGTCACGGTCAACCATGGTAAATGAGCCGCCGAAAAATGCTATTTCACCGCCTGCCGCCTTTTCTCTGTCAAGGGACGAGAGGGCAACCTTCACCGCCGAATGAACGTCGTCGGGGCAAAGCTCCTTTTGGTATCCCGTTATTGTTCTCTGATTGCAGAAGCTGCAGGTGTGGGGACACCCTTTATGCACCACAAACAGAGCAACGTTTACGTGCTTCATTTTACTATTCCCATAAGAGCAAGGGCTTCCCTTGCCGCCATCTGCTCGGCTATTTTTTTACTCTTTCCTTCGCCTTTACCGATTATGTTGCTGTTAAGGTGAACCTCAACCACAAAATGCTTGTCGTGGGCAGGACCTGATTCGTCGACGAGAACATACTCGATATGTTCCTCGGGGTTGCGCTGAACAACCTCCTGCAGCTCCGTCTTGTAATCGCCGGTATTATCCAGCTTATCGTGACGAGCCACAAAGCGAAGGGCTATCTTCTGCGCCTCTTCAAGTCCGCCGTCAAGAAAGACTGCCGCAAGCACCGCCTCAAAGGCGTCTGCCAGCATGGAGGGCTTATGTCTGCCGTCCATTCTTTCTTCACCTTTGCCCAGATAGAGGGCAGAGCCGATATCCAGCTCCGCTGCGAATAAGCTCAATGCCTTTTCGCATACTCTTGCCGCTCTGTGCTTGGTAAGGTCTCCCTCGGCGCAGGAATAGTTATTATAAAAATAGTTTGCGGATATGAAGCCGAGAACCGCGTCTCCCAGAAACTCAAGGCGCTCGTTGCACACGACACCCTTTTCGTTTGCGTAGGAGGAATGGGTCAATGCAGTTTTAAGAACGGAAATATCTTTGAAGTGATATCCCAGAGCTTCCTGCAAAGCTTCAAGTTTTTCTTCCATTGCCTGTCTCCTTAATCAATTTGCCTTAATATGCTTCGGAAATGGCTTCCGCCAGGTCTGAAACCGTCCACTCAAGCTGAGGAGCGGTCTGAAGGTCTATTCCGAGCTCCTGACAGATTGTTTCCGTAAGCTCCTGCAGTTCAAATTCATCACCGACTATATTTTCAAACGGTGTTTCCTCATTGAATGCGGTTTCGTCCAATCCCAATTCGTCGCAAATCAATGTCATTAATTCTTCAAGACTCATATTTACACCTCCGGTTAATGATCTTGTCAATCAATCTCATCTGATAATTGCTCTCTGAGTATCGCAAGCCCTCTTTCCGCCAGCTTCTCGTACCTCTCTTTTTTATCTCTGATTTTTGTTTCAAGAGGGGGAAGCAGACCGAAGGCCGCACCCATGGGCTGAAAATTTTTTATATTTTCATCCGCAACGTATCTTGCAAGTGCGCCGCAGATTGTTTTTTCATCGGGAAGGAATTTATTCTTGCCCTCAATTCTGTTTGCCATGTTTATACCCGCAAGGATACCGGACATGGCACTTTCCATGTATCCCTCAACACCGGTTATCTGACCTGCAAAGAACAGGTTTTCTCTCGCTCTGAATGAAAAATCGTCATTCAGCAGACGGGGAGAATCAATAAAGGTGTTTCTGTGCATTACCCCGTAGCGGACAAATTCCGCATTTTCAAGGGCGGGAATAAGGGAAAAGACTCTCTTTTGCTCGCCGAATTTCAGATTGGTCTGAAATCCCACCAGATTATACATGGTGCCGTCTCTGTTCTCCTTGCGCAGCTGAAGATTTGCCCAGGGTCTGTGTCCCGTAACGGGATCAACAAGTCCCGTGGGCTTCATGGGGCCGAATCTTATGGTGTCATGACCTCTTGAAGCCATGACCTCTATGGGCATACAACCCTCGTACACGTCTTTTCTTTTATCAAATTCGTGAATGGGGGCGCTTTCCGCATTTATAAGAGCATCATAAAAGATTTCGTACTCTTCCTTATTCATGGGGCAGTTGATATAATCGTCCTTTTCTCCTCTGTCATATCTTGACTGGGCAAAGGCCTTATTATAATTCACGCTGTCCGCAGATACTATGGGTGCCGCCGCATCAAAGAAGCTGAGATTGCCGCCGCAAAGCTCCTTTATTTTTTCGCTGAGGCCTTCACTTGCCAAAGGGCCTGCCGCAATGATAACGTTTCCGTCGGGAATTTCCGTTACCTCCCGGTGAATGACAGTGATAAGCTCTTCGGCTTCTATTCTCCGGGTAACCTCCTCGGAAAACTTATCTCTGTCAACAGCCAGCGCACCGCCTGCGGGGACTGCCGTCATTTCGGCACATTCCACACAGAGGGAGCCCATCATCTTCATCTCTGCCTTCATCATTCCCGCGGCACTGCCGATACGCTGTGCCTTGAAGGAATTTGAGCAGACAAGCTCACACAGACCGTTCCCGGAATGAGCAGGCGAGAACTTCAAGGGCTTCATTTCATAAAGCTCAACGGCAATGCCTCTTTTTGCAAGCTGATATGCCGCTTCGCATCCCGCAAAGCCGCCGCCGATTACTTTAACCTTTCTTTCCATAACGACCGCTCTTTCTTACGGTATGCTTGTTGTTTTCGCAATCCTCATTACTGCAATAGGGCTTGCCGTTTCTGGGAGCAAGCATTGCCTTGCCGCACTTTTCGCAGACCTCACCGTTGGGGCCGTCCCAGCTGACGAAATCACAATCGGGATACTTTGAACATCCGAAAAAGATTGCACCCTTTCTGCTTCTCTTTTCAACGATGTCTCCGCCGCACTTGGGGCAGAGACCCTTGCCGATTGAGAAGGGCTTCACGTTATTGCAGGCGGGATAACCCGTACAGCCCAGGAATCTGCCGAATCTGCCGTTGCGTACCATCATGGGCTTGCCGCACTTTTCGCAGATTTCATCGGTGATTTCATCTGAAAGCTGGATTTTTTTGCCTCTCATTTCATCCCTGGCTTTTTCAACCTGACCTTTAAGCTCGGGATAAAATTCATCAAGCATTGCTATATAATCGGTTTCACCGCTGCCAACCTTATCAAGGTCGGATTCCATCTGGGCGGTGAATTTGGTATTTACGATTTTGGGGAATTTTTCCTCAAGGAGCTTCGTGATTGCCGTACCCAGCTCCGTGGGGATAAGCTGTTTCTGATTACGGCTGACGTAGTCCTTGCCCGTAATAGTGGAAATAATGGAAGCGTAGGTTGAGGGGCGTCCCACACCGTTTTCTTCAAGCTCCTTGATAAGTGATGCTTCCGTATATCTTGCAGGGGGCTGTGTAAAATGCTGACCGGGGGTGATTTCACGGAGCTTCAGCTTCTCATTCTGCTTTATTTCGGGAAGAGCGTTCTTCGTGAGTACGTCCTCGGGAAGCTCATAGACCTTTGTAAAGCCCTCAAATTTTACGGTTGAGCCGGTTGCGTTGAGAAGGCAGAATTTTTCGCTTTCTTCGGGCTTGTGAGCAATAATTTCAACCTTTACCGTATCCATTGCGCAGGGAGCCATAAGGCAGGCAATGAATCTGCGCCAGATAAGGGTATAAAGCTTAAGCTGATCTGCCGTAAGGTCATCGGCTATGGACTCGGGGGTAATGGAGGGTATTGAGGGCCTGATTGCCTCGTGACCGTCCTGAGCATTTGCCTTTGTCTTATAAAAATTGGGCTTGTCGGGAACGTATTTATCGCCGTAATTCTCTCTGATAAATTCGGTACCTGCGGCACGGGCCTCATCGGAAATACGGAGAGAGTCCGTTCTCATGTAGGTAATAAGACCGGTACTGCCGTGTCCCGTAAGTTCAACGCCTTCATAAAGCTCCTGAGCCGTCTTCATGGTTCTTGATGCCTGGAAGTTCAGCTTCTTTGACGCTTCCTGCTGAAGAGTTGAAGTTGTAAAGGGGGGAGCCGCTTTCTGACTCTTGACACCCTTTTTGACGGTCTTTACCTCAAACTGTGCTTCGTTGAGGAAATCAACATAACGCTGTGCATCGTCACCGTTTGTTATTTTGATTTTACCGCTTTCATCGGATTCAAGGGCCGCCTTGAAAACCTTTTTCTGCTCTGTTGCAAGCTTTGCTTCAACGGACCAGTATTCCTCGGGAACAAACTTTGATATTTCTTCCTCTCTGTCAACGATAAGGCGCAAGGCAACGCTCTGAACTCTGCCTGCGGACAGACGGGGCTTAATTTTCTGTGAAACGAAGGGACTGAGGGTATAACCTACAAGACGGTCAAGGATTCTCCTTGCCTGCTGGGCGTTTACAAGGTCCATATCCACCTTGCGGGGATTTGACATACCCGTCTGAATACCGCTCTTTGTAATTTCGTTAAAGGTTACACGATTGGCCTGATTAAGGTCAAGCCCAAGCACGTAAGCAAGATGCCAGGATATGCCCTCTCCCTCACGGTCGGGGTCGGTTGCGAGATAGACCTTGCCGCTTTTTTCCGCTTTTTCTTTAAGCTGTTTTACAAGGGCTTCCTTTTCGGGGATTATCTGATAATTGGGCTCATATTTGTTTTTAACGTCAACGCTGAGGGTCTTATCGGGAAGATCTCTTACATGACCCTTTGAGGCGATTACCTCATATCCGCTGCCGAGATATTTCTTGATTGTTTTTGCCTTTGCAGGGGACTCTACGATTACTAAATCCGACATACATAAACTCCTGAACTATGAAAGAATATAATTTTTGCCTTCCGTCTGCTCTATTAGTCCCTCTAATTCAAGCTCCATAAGGACTGAAATTGCCTTTGCGGGAGAAATACCTGTCATTGCGCAGATTTCATCCGAATGAACGGGCTCGTGTGAGAGCAGAGCGTAAACCTTTTTTGCATCCTCGCTGACCGTGGAAGGCAGGGGCTTACGGGAACTGACTTTTTTCTCTCCCCGTGTTGGGGTGCCTTGGGGTAACTCGTTAGTATTTGCCTTAAGATTAAGCATTCCGGGGAATGCCGTATCAAACAGAGAAAGGATGTCATCTGCACAAGTGACAACCCTTGCTCCGTCTCTGATAAGACGGTTAACTCCGGTATAGGAGGAATTGAGAATGTTTCCGGGAACGCCGAAAATTTCTTTTCCCTGCTCCACCGCATATCTTGCCGTAATAAGAGAGCCGCTTTTTTCTCCCGCTTCAACCACAAGCAGTCCCTTACTCATACCGGAAATAATTCTGTTTCTGGTGGGAAAGGTCCTTGCACTTGCAGGTGAAAAGGGAATATATTCCGAAACAACCGCTCCGCTTTTTGCGATTTCTCTGCGGAGAGATTCGTTTGACCTGAGATAATCGGTACCCAGACCGCATCCGAGGACACAGACGGTAATGCCGTTTGAGGAAAGAGCTCCCTCGTGGGCGGCTGAATCAATACCCAGTGCTCCGCCGCTGACTATGACTGCTCCGCATCCGGACATATCCGCGCTGAGCTTTCTTGCTATATCCACACTGTCGTAAGTGGGCTGTCTTGTTCCGACAACTCCTATGGCAATTCTGTTTTTAAGAGGGGCAAGGTCGCCGTCGCAGAAAAGCACAAGGGGCATATCGGGAAGATTTTTCAAATCCCCGGGATAATCGGGGGAATCGGGTGTATATATTTTCCAGCCGTTTTCCTTGCAGATACGCACCGCGTTCTCTGCATCGGAAAGCTTTGTGTTTTCAAGACGGTCAAGCTTTGCCGAAGAAAAAACGCCTGAAACGGTCCTGGACATTCTGCTTTCGCCGTAAAGCACCTTCGGGTCGGGATAAGCGGCAAGAATTTCATCAACCCTTGTACCTGCACCCAGTGCCATGGAAAGCCATATCCAATATTTTGCTTCTGTCATCTTTTCAGCTCCCATGCGAGTATTGCCGCCGCAACGGAGGCGTTGAGGGACTCTGCTCTGCCCTCCATGGGAATGGTAACGGTTGAACTGCAGACGGATTTCGTTTCCTCCGTAAGACCGTTACCCTCGTTGCCTACGCATATAATCGCTCCGTCCTTAAAATCAAAGCTTCTGATATCTCTTGCATCGGATGAGGGAACGGAGGCAAGAGTCAGCATCCCCGCTCCATTTGCCTTTTTGATAAATACGGGAAGATTATCAGCCGTAATGAGATTTATTCTCAAAGACGAGCCCATGGCCGCACGAAGCGCCTTGGGATTATAAACGTCACAACCGCCGGATACGATAACACCGTCAATGCCCAACGCTTCACAGCTCCTGCACACGGCACCGAGATTGGAAGGGTCCTGGACATTTTCAAGGGCTATGTATCTGCCGTTCCTTTTCAGCGATACGCCTTCGGTATCCCTTACTTTGCAGATACAGAAAACGCCCTGGGAGCTTCCCGTATCAGAGAGCTTGCCCGCCACGTCTGCGGAAACGGTGTAACACTCGTCACATTTCTCTCTTATAACGGCAATATAAGACTCGTATTTTGTAAGGGCATCCTTTGTGAAAAAGGCACGGACGACGGAAATGCCGGTCTGCGCCGCATCACTGCACAGGCGCGCTCCCTCAAGGAAAAACTCACCGTATTCCGCTCTCTTTGACGAAGAGGAAGCAAGAAGTGCCGCATATTTAATTTTTTCATTGGTGCGGGCGGTTATGGTTTCCATAAGGGTATACCTGCTCATTTTATTTTTATAATATATATAATACAAGATATTTATTTTGTCAACAAAAATATTTATATGTCACTTTGTGTATTCCGATTGAGTTAAACAAAGCAGACGGTTGCTATGAAACGAAGATTAAGCTGATCAGTAAAACATCAAGCCGAGCGGAGTGAA
>JAKSQQ010000040.1 GCA_024404015.1 Clostridia bacterium | reverse complement strand
TTCACAGACAAGCCCGTAGTATGCGCAGGCCGTCTCGATCCCAGAGTTGCCGCAGATTCAATCGCAGCAGGCAAGCTTGACGGTGCCGGCTTCGCCCGTCCTTTCCTTGCAGACCAGGAATGGGTTACGAAGCTGATGAATGACAAGGAAGAGGACATCCGTCCCTGCATCCTTTGTCACAACGGTTGTTTCAATATGTGCCACTACAAGGGCGTTCCCAATGACCAGGCACTTTCCGACAGTACACATCTTGCACGCTGTGCAGTCAATGCTGAAACCATGCAGTGGAACAAGCATAAAATCGTTCCCGCAAAGAGCCCCAAGACCGTACATATCATCGGCGGCGGTATAGGCGGCATGGAGGTTGCAAGAGTTCTCAAGCTTCGCGGTCATAATCCCGTCATTCACGAGAAGAGCGACGTCCTCGGCGGCACATTCATTCCCGCATCTGCAGAAAGCTACAAGGGCAAGCTCCGCGACCTTCTTGAATGGTACAGACTTCAGATGAAGAAGCTGAACGTTGAAGTTAAGCTCAATGATGAGGTTAAGGATATTTCCGTATTCGGCAAGGATAAGGTAGTAATCGCAACCGGTTCCGTTCCCAGAATTCTCAAGAGAGTTCCCGGTCACGAAAAGATGGTTGAAGCGTGCGAATTCCTTAACGGTACAAAGGAAGTAGGCGAAACGGTAGCAATCATCGGCGGCGGTCTTACCGGCTCGGAAATCGCTTATGAGCTTGCAATCACCGGCAAGAAGCCCATCATCGTTGAAATGAAGGACGACCTTGTAAGTCAGACCGGCGTATGCCTTGCAAACTCCTCATACCTGAGAGAATGGTTTGCACTCAACAAGACTCCCGTTTACCTTGAGACTACTCTTAAAGAGGTCAAGGACGGTGCCATCGTTTGCGTAGGCAAGGACGGCAAGAGCTTTGAAATCGCCTGCGATTCGGTAATCAGCTGTGCAGGTTACATTCCCAATCCTCTCACAACAGAGGGCAAAGCAGACCTTGTAGGTGACTGCCTTGCAATCGGCAATCTCCGTTCCGTAATCTGGAGAGCATACGACGTTGCAATGAAAATCTGATTAAACAACATATAACAGAAAACGCCTCCTGAGAAATCAGGAGGCATTTTGCATTTATCCGGCAATTCAGTTATTCGGCACTACAATACCGTCACCGATGCATTTTAAGAAACGGGGATATTCCGGGAAGGTATCAACCGTTGCCTGCCCGTCATAACAAAGAAGCTTTTCAAACATATCTTCCGGCTTTGACCTCATGTGCATATAGTCATAGATAAACCAGGTCTGCTCCGGGAACATACAGGTTGAAGCGTTGATTGTCTTATCGGGTGAAATAAATTTTGCATCAACGCCCTTAATCTGTTCATCGGAAAGGACCGAGCCGTAATCTGCCGTGGAAGCACCGAAAGAACCGTATTTAACGTCAATTACGAGGTCGCTTGCGTTTCTCCATGAAGGAGTAGCGAAAACAGAGCAATATCCATATCTTGCCACCACGTATAAATTGGCGGAATCGTTGATATCATTGAGGATATCCTCCTTGCGGTTCCTGATTGAAGTGTTGTATTTTTCAATCTTTTCAATCATTGCGGAGTGGTCGATTCCGTCATTTTTGTAAACCTCATTGAATACGTGGTCATAGCACTCGTCAAAATATTCATCGGGAATCATGGACCATATACTGCACCAGTTTCCGAAAAGAGGATATACAAATTCAGAAAAGAAGCGGTCGTGGGTCTTATCAACAATTCTATTCAACAACTTGCAAAGGGCAGGAGTAAAGCCGATTTTGTTGAGAACGAAAAACAGACCGTTCAGGAAGCTCTCGCCTTTTTCGTGAGCAAAAACACCCTTGAGGAATTCCGTAACGCCGTCTGCATCAAGCTTGAATTCTCCCTAGCAAAGCTCTGCGGTAAAGGTTTCACCGTTGGCGGCGGAAGCATTGAAAAGCGCTCCCCTCACCTTTGAGGTACCGTAAATTCCGCAATAAGTCATGAGGATAACGTTGCCGAAGCTGTGTCCCTCAAGATTTACCTGAGAGCAACCCGTTGCGTCAAGAACGTAGTTAATGTAATCATTTAATTGTTTCGCAAGTTCAATCGGGTCAAGACGCCAGTCATAATCAAACCAGAGCATAGAGTTCTTTTTTAATTGTGACGCAGGGGGATACTTATTTATTGCACCGCTGTTATCAGAGGGCTCACCCTTTTCGTTAAGAAACCAGGGCTCAAGGGCGTCCTTAAGGGCGGGAATATAGGTATCGGCAAACTTATTATAATTCCTTGTAATACCGAGAGCAAATAATGCGGGGATAATCTTGCCCACCTTTTTGAGGATATTATTTACGTCGGGAGGATATGCCGTGCCGGCATCGGGGTCTGAGACATCAAGATAAACGTCACTTGTCATAAGTCCCTTGATATGTATAAAGGGAACGGGTGAATTATACTTAGCATCAAGGTAATCCGCAGATGCTCCGGGCATCATTACAGGCGTAACGCAGAGAACAAATGCGGTAATAATACAAACTATTTTTTTAAGATATCTGCTTTTCATTAAATTATCTCCGTTATCTGATTTCTGTAAATTTGAGTGAACGGGATTCCGCATCGGAAACGGCGTAATACAGAGAGTATCCGCCATCGGGTGAAACTCTTGAGCCGTCGCGGAGTACCGCGGAAACCCAGTATTTGTCTATTTCACATTCGGCGGTTATACATTCACCGGAAGGTAAATCAACCGCTTTGACACAGCAAAGCTGTCTTATGGGTGTTTCGGTGCGTGAATCGGAGTATGAAGCGTAAATCTGTATTTTTTCGGTGCATCTCATTCCGCTATTCTTAAGAACAAAGCTGACCTTTACCGATTTATCATCCTCATAAGTCTTTTGGGCGGATAAATAATCCGCCTGAGAATAACCGATGCCGAAGCCGAAAGGATAAAGCGGCTCGCCTTCAAAGAAGCGGTAAGTCCTGCCCTTCATGGAATAATCCGTTATATCCGGCAGATTTTCTTCGCCCTTATAGAAGGTGACGGGAAGTCTGCCGCAGGGAGAATATTCGCCTGCAATAATCTGAGCGATTGCAAGCCCTCCCAGAGAGCCGGGATACCAGCCGCAGATAATCGCTTTGGCTTTATTTCTCAGCTTTTCGCCGATATCAATACTGCTTCCGCAGAGCAGAATGACAACAACGTTATCACATATATCGCATACCGCTTCGGCAAGTTTAATCTGAGGAGCGGGAAGAGAAATATCCGCTTTGTCGCCTTTGCCTGCATCTCCCTCTTCGCCCTCACAGTTACCGTTAAGTCCGAGGCAAAGGAAAGTAATATCACTGACGGATGCTACGGCAAGGCCGTCGGCAAGCAGGTCATCCTGTTGTGAATAATCATCCGCATTGGCGGAAAGATAACCGGACCCGCCGCTCACTCTTACAACAGCATCGGCAAATTCGGAGCGTATACCGTCGGCAAGCGTTATATATCTTGACGCTCTTGCCTGATAATTGCCTTCAAGACCGATTACGGAAAGAGCATTCGGACCGACAACACCTATGTTGATATTACTTTTTCTGTCAAGAGGGAGAAAGGTTTTCTCATTTTTGAGAAGGACGACAGACTGCCTTGCGGCTTCAATATTAAGGTTAACGTGCTCGTCACAGTCAACCACCGTATAGGGAATATCGCTGTACGGTCTGTTTTCTTCAAATTCGCCCAAAAGAGCTCTTACCGTGAACAGATGCTCTGCCGCTTTTGTAATATCATCATCGGAAACGAGGTCTTTTTCATAAGCTTCAACGAGATGAGCATAGCAGTCACCGCAATTCAGGTCACAGCCCGCTTTAAGTGCAACAGCTGCGGCTTCATCGGGAGTTTCAACGAATTTATGATTTTTCCAGATATCATTTATTGCTCCGCAATCTGAAACAAAATATCCCTCAAATTTCCAGTCGCCGCGAAGGATTCTGCCCATAAGCCGGTCGTTTGCACAGCAGGGCTCACCGTCAAATCGGTTATAGGCACCCATTACGCCTGCCACTCCCGCTTTTACCGTGTTTTCAAATGCAGGCAGATCCGTTTCGCATCAATCCTTATCGGGCATCCTTGTATCACATCTATGCGCGACGCATTCGGGCCCCGAATGCACCGCAAAATGCTTCGCACAGGCGGCGGCTTTCAGAAATTCACCGTCTCCCTGGATTCCTTTTACAAATTCAACGCCTAAAGTCGCGGTAAGATAAGGGTCTTCGCCGTAGGTTTCGTGACCTCTGCCCCATCTGGGATCTCTGAAAATATTGATATTGGGCGACCAATAGGTAAGTCCTTTATATATAGACCTTGCACCGTATTCAATATACTTGTTGTATTTTGCCCTTCCTTCATCGGAAATGGCAGAAGCGACCGAATGCATAAGCTCCGGATTGAAAGCGGCGGCAAGACCGATGGCCTGAGGAAACAGAGTCGCCGTACCTGTCCTGGCGACTCCGTGAAGCGCTTCATTCCACCAGTTATATTCGTTTATTCCGAGCCGTTCAATGGGAGGTGAATCGTTTACAAGCTGTGAAATCTTTTCTTCGGCGGTCATTCCGGCTACGATTTCACGGGCAGTTTTTCTTGCTTTTTCAATATTCATTATTTCTCAACAAGCTCCTTATTGGCAACAATAAACGTATATCTTTCCTGCATGGTGGGACCGCCGTGCCAGCTGTTATATCCGCCGTGGTCGCTGGTGATAATAATAAGCCAGTCTTCCTCGTCGTAGGTTTCTCTTGCCTTGACGGCATTGATAACCTCTGCGGCAGTCTCTTCCTGGTCGGCAAACGCCTTTACGATTTCGGGATTATTCATACAGAATCCGCTGTCGTGACCCGTATGATCACAATACTCAAAGATTGAAAAGATAAAATCGGAGCAATCCGCTTTGGTTACGTCATCAAGAACGTTCTTCTTTGTGCCGTTATCGTCATCTGCTCTGAGCATATTGACGTTAAGACCCTTTTCTTCAACATAATGTCTTTCGTTGATATATGTGGAGTCGTCATCAACAAAATGTCCGCCCCATGAAACATAAAACGCGGAGGAATCTATTTTTTCATCTTCAACGAGAGTGGTAAGAAGGGTAAGATAATCGTTTGACTTGGGCATTCCGTTTCCTGTAACACCGATTTCCCCTGCCCATTTGCCTATAAGCATTGAACACCAGCCGGGAGCGGTTGAGGTATCCTGCTTATTGATCTGAGGATAATTTACGCCGCCGCAGTATGAGAGAACGGCGCTGCCTTCCTTCTGAAGCATCATAATTCCGCCGTCATCCTCACACATGGCAAGATTATCCGCACGACAGCCGTCATAACCTATAACGATAACCTTCTTGGCGGTCTTTCCCTCGGGAAGAGGAGAATTGACATGATTGTTTATAAGTTTATAGATATCGGTCTGGGGAAGAGCAGAATCAAAATCATTCTCATAAATTTCAACAGATTTAACGTTCTTCTTATAATTCGCCGTAAAATCCATATTATTTGTTCCCGTAAAAATACCCGCAACAAAGCATCCGAAGGTGGCAAACCAGGCAATTACGTGCCAAAAACCGTTTAACATAATCAAAATCTCCTTTTATTTTATATTGAAAATCGATTTGATAAAATCAACAAATCTGTACCAGAGTAATACGACAAAATGAAGGGGTTCCTTCGCCTGCTTGAGTTCAACCGGGGAAGCGGAGCCGTTATACGGAGTAGTACCGCCCTCGGTTTCAATGCCTACCACGGTGCCCTTCTTTGTACCTGCCTGAGAATAATCCCACTTTTCAAAGCCGGCTTTAACTGCGGGCGAATCGTCGGAAAGCTCAAAGTCAAAGTTTGCCGCATCTTTGAATCCGGGATCAAAAATCAGCGCCTCGGAAACATAGGAATTATCAAGCGCAGTACGGATATAGGTTGCTTTCTTAAGGTCATTGGAATAACCGATGTACAAATCATCGCCGTTGGTAAGGTCCCACATAACCGTACCTTCGTCTGTAAACGAATCTCTGTACCGGGCATAGGAATAGGTGCGTACGTGGTTATCCGTAAGCAGGATATTATTGATGAAATCCGCACTTTTCTTACCGCCGTCTGCAGGCAGATTTCTTGCAAAAGCGGAATTTACTCTTACCTGGGATTCACCGTTGAGAGCAAAAATATTATTTCTCACGGTATTATATGAGCCGTAATGCAGATGATAACCGTCGCTGCCACAGGCAAAGCAAAGATTTTTCTCAACCGTTATATATGCAGAGCCCTCGTCAAGATAGATACCCCATCCGCCGTAACCTCCCTCATCGGGGTCGGCGGCTACATTATGGATTACGTTGCCGGAAAGAACGGTACCCGGCTGATTGCCGAGAGTGTATATGCCTCCCATATCGGAAAGCCAGCCCTGACCTATATTATAGATAAGGTTATCGCAGATTTTGTTATTGTAAGTAACCGTATATGCATATCCCCATACCCAGCCAACGGAAATGGCGGTATAGTAGCCGTCGTGGATTTCGTTATTGCATACCTCCACGGAATTTGCGTGAATGATGAGAATACCCACGGCATTGAAGAATATTCTGCCGTAACCCGAAATTATATTGTTAGTTATCTTGATATTCTTTGTAACATCGGGGCTGTCAACGTCAACGTTATCTCCTCTTACATAAACCGCCTGAGCGCCGATTTCAGTAAAAATACAACTGTCAACGCAGGCATCCTTAACCGCTTTACCCATAAATACGGCGCAGGAAGAAAGATTCCGGAATTCGCAGTTTTTAACAGAGAAATTATTTGCTTTTTCGTATGAAAGGCAGGACTTGGCATCGTATGCCGCCTGAGAGCCGTCCTGCCACGGGTTTACGGTATAACCGTTACCCTTAAAGATGATATTTTCAAAGGAAATACCGTCAACACCGGTAATGCTGATAAGAGTTTCAAGACTGCCGCCCAGAAGTGAAAGTTCCTCTGCAGTTTCATTTTCCTCGGGAATGTAATAGAGGATACCCTCGGGCTTATCAAAATACCATTCACCCGGCTCGTTAAGGGCCTCAAAAACGTTTTCAAGGAAATATCTGTCGGTAGTGTTTATTCTCATGGACGCGCCCTTGGTAAATTCCATCAAGCCGCTTTCACCATTATAACTCTTTACGGGAAGAAGCTCGTCCTTCCACCAATGAAGAATACGGGCAACAACCAGATCGGGATTTTTAAGCGCGGGCAAATCCTTTTTATTTACATCCATAGCTCTGTAAGAAAGGAATATTCCGTTATCCCTCTCTGCAATTTCGGGATTAAGACAGTATTCACTGCTAACTCCCGCGGGGTATAAATAACCCTTTTCGGGCCAGCGGGTCTTTTTAAGGGTGGTGTCGCCTTTAATCAATGAGGTGATTCCGGCGTCCTTACCCACATTCATTCTGAACGCTCTGACACCATTTACGGTACATTCCTCAAAGTCGGAATAGCTTTTGGCGGCGGTAAAATAAACCTGCTCGTCCTTATATGCCTTATAGGTCACATCCGATTTATCGGAGGAATCAAAGATAACGGTTTCATCAAAGGTATACACGCCTTCTCTGAAGCAGACGGTAACGTTTCCCTTGATAGTCTTTGCCTTTTCTTTCGCTCCTTTCAGAGTGGCAAGAGGAGTGTCAATACCGCCCGAAGCCGAGTCATCGCCGTTTACCGAAACATACAGCACAATACCGTCCTCCTTTGCAAAAGCAACAACGCCCAACTGAAAAATCAAAACAAGAGCAAGAAATATAGACACGAATTTTTTCACAGAATCATCCCCTATTACTCATTTATAGTAAATATACCAAATGAGAAACAATAATACAACAAAAAAATACCTTCCCCAAAAAATTGAGGAAGGTATTTAAGTCTAAATAATCATCAGATATCTTTTTTGCTGTTGATTTTTCTTCTGATGCCCTTACCGATTTCAAATACGGGAATGGTTGAAAGGGCAAGCGCAACGGAAATCGCAAGCTCTCTGAGGTCAAAGCCCTCGCCTATCCACTTAAAGCTTACGGGTGAATACATGCCTATGAAATCTGCGGGAAGGTCTGCCTGAAGGAAGATGCTGTTAAGGGGTGAGTAAATTGCAAGAAGTGAAAGGAATGAAGTTACAACAAATGCACCTACAAGCCACCAGTTCATATTCTTGAACATCTCTTTTGAGAAGAGTGAGCCGGTTCTGGAGCGCATATTGATAGCACACATCATTTCGGAGAAGTTAACTACAAGGAATGCCATTGCCATTGCATTTACTCTTGCGAGGATAAGATTGATGTCTGTTGTTTCGCCTGCGAAGAAAAGTCCGCTGAAGCTGCCGGCGTCAAGACGGAAGCCGATAACGTAAGCCGCGATTTCAATCAGCGCAAGATATATTCCCTGCCATACCATATCGGCACCTGCGCCATTGGAGAAGATACCGTCGGTGGTAAGTCTGGGCTTTCTCTTCATAAGGTTGCCCTCTGCCTTTTCCATACCGAGCGCAAGACCGGGAAGAGAGTCGGTAACCATGTTTATCCAAAGCAGATGAACTGCATCAAGAATGTTGAAGTGAAGGATTGAGGCAAAGAACATAATGATAACTTCGGAAAGGTTTGTTGAAAGCTGGAACTGAAGAACCTTACATACGTTATCGTAAATCTTTCTGCCTTCCTCAACGGCGTTGACGATGGTGGCGAAGTTATCGTCTGCAAGCACCATGTCGGAAACGCCCTTGGTAACGTCAGTACCGGTGATACCCATGCCGATACCGATATCAGCCGCCTTGATTGAGGGAGCATCGTTTACGCCGTCACCGGTCATGGCAGTAACCATACCGCGGGCTTTCCATGCTCTTACGATTCTTGACTTATGCTCGGGCTGAACACGGGCATATACGGAATACTTGGTAACCTCTTCAATAAGCTCTTCGTCTGAAAACTTATCAAGCTCTGCACCGAGAATTGCCTGTGAGGGGTCGGAAACGATGCCCAGTTCTCTGCCGCTTGCCACTGCGGTGTCCTTACGGTCGCCCGTAATCGTAACGGGGGGGACACCTGCAAGACGGCATTCCTCGATAGCATCCTTAACCTCGGGACGAATGGGGTCAATCATGCCGGTAAGGCCGACAAATACAAGGTCAAATTCAAGTGCTTCGGGTTCGTAATCCCCGGGAGCGGAATCGTATTTCTTGAGAGCGAGAGCAAGGACTCTAAGTGCCTTGTCTGCCATTCTCTTGTTATCTGCTGCAATATTCTGAAGTATTTCGTCTGTCATGGGAACGGTTTCACCGTTGATAAGAGCAAACTTGCACTTCTTGAGAACAACGTCGGGAGCGCCCTTGGTGAACTGAAGAATTCCGTCGGGTGTCTGATGAACGGTAGACATCATCTTTCTGCCCGAATCAAAGGGAGCTTCGCCTATTCTGGGATTAACGGAAACAAGGTCGTTTTTATTAAGGGAAATGCTGTTTGCGTAAGCTACAAGGGCTGCCTCTGTGGGCTCACCGGTAACAACGCCTGCGGCATCAATATTTGCATCGCAGCAAAGAGCCATACCGGTTGCAAGAAGATTTTCATCATCGCCGTAATGGTCAACAACGGTCATCTTATTCTGTGTAAGAGTACCTGTTTTATCGGAGCAGATAATCTGAGTACAGCCGAGAGTTTCGACTGCCGTAAGCTTACGGATAAGCGCCTGTCTCTTGGACATGGCGGTAACGCCGATTGAAAGAATGATGGTAACAACTGCGGGAAGGCCTTCGGGAATTGCGGCTACCGCAAGAGCAATAGCGGAAATGAAGGTGTTGAGTGAGGTGTTACCCACAAGAGCCCAGGTAAAGGGTTCGCCGTTTTTATTTGCAATGATAAGAGATTCAACAATACCCACTACGAATACGAGAACGGAAATGCCGATAACAAGCTTTGTGAGGAATGTCGACAGCTCTGCCATCTTAATCTGAAGAGGAGTCTGCTCCTGCTCTGCCTGTGAAAGAGCATCCGCAATCTTACCCATTTCGGTATCCATACCCACTGCGGTAACAACTGCCTTGCCGCGGCCGTAAACGATAGTTGAGCCGCTGTAAAGCATATTCTTCCTGTCACCGAGGGGAACTTCGGTATTTTCGTCCCTGCACATAAGAACGTCAATAATCTTATTAACGGGAACGGATTCACCTGTAAGGGCTGCTTCCTCTGCCTTGATTGAATGGGACTCCAGGATACGGCAATCTGCGGGAACTGCATCGCCTGCTTCAAGAACGATAACGTCACCTACGCAAAGGTCTTCGCTCTTTACGGTAACAACTTCACCGTCACGGATAACGTGGCTGGTAGCGGCGGTCATTTCCATAAGAGCATCCATTGCCGCTTCGGATTTACTTTCCTGAACAAGACTCATAACCGTGTTGATAATAACAACAACAAGAATTACAAGTACGTCTGCAAAATCCTTGATACCGGGCTTACCGCCTGCTTCAATAACCGCAACAACGCCCTGGATGGCGGCGGCAACAAGAAGCATGATAATCATGGGGTCTGCAAGGGAATTGATGAATTTCTTAAAAAGACTGTCCTTTTCTGCCTCTTTAAGTTTGTTCTTGCCGTTCTCAGCAAGTCTTTTTTCTGCTTCGGCGGAGGTAAGACCGTTTTCGGAGGACTTAACTTCAGCCAGAACAGAAGCGGCTTCTTCGAGATAGTGTTTCATATTTCAAACCCTTTCAAAAGATTTACAAGAAAAAACCCCCAACATAGCAAAAGCTATGTTAAAGGTCTTGCTAACATAAAAATGTACTGCCTGCCAGTCGGAAACCGACGGCTGTTGACAAAGCAGTTTCAAGCTACTCCCCTCTAACGAGGTTTATTACATTGTGAAAAAATTTTACTATAAAACAATATATTTGTCAATATATAAAATAGGACAAAAGTTGTCCGTATAAAACAAACGCAGCTCCGGGCGAAGCTGCGTTCATAAACATATTATTTTTTACCGAGATAAGCCGCTTTGATGTCATCCTTTTCAAGCAGCTCGGGGCCCGTACCCTTCATGGTAATATTACCCGTTTCAAGCACGTAAGCCCAGTCGGCGGTTTTAAGTGCCATATTTGCATTCTGCTCAATAAGAAGAACGGTAATACCTTCCTTATTGATTTCTCTGATAATGGTAAAGATATCCTTTACAACCAGAGGAGCAAGTCCCAATGAGGGCTCGTCCATCATAATGAGCTTGGGCTTACTCATCATTGCTCTGCCTACGGCAAGCATCTGCTGTTCACCGCCGGAAAGAGTACCTCCTGCCTGCCAATGACGTTCACGCAGTCTGGGAAAAAGGTCATATACGCGGTTCATATCATCCTTGATATTGTCCTTGCGCATATATGCACCGATACGGAGATTTTCCTCAACCGTAAGGTCGGGAAAAATCTTTCTGCCCTCGGGAACAAGGGTAATTCCCTTTGAAACGATTGCCGTAGTATCAAGTCCCACAAGGTTTTCACCATTGAACTCAATACTGCCGCCTGAAATATTTACAAGACCTGCAATGGCTCTGAGGGTAGAACTTTTGCCTGCGCCGTTGGCACCGATAAGGGTAACGATATCACCCTTTGAAACGTCAAAGCTGATGCCTTTTACGGCTTCAATTCCGCCGTAATTCACCTTGAGATTGTCTATTTTCAGTATTGTGTCACTCATCTTCGGCAACCCCCAGATATGCATCAATTACTTTCTGATTGGACTGAATTTCGGAGGGAACACCCTGTGCGATTTCAGTACCGAAATCAATTACGTAGATATAGTCGGAAATCTTCATTACAAGGTCCATATGATGCTCAATAAGGAAAATGGTGAGATTGTATTTATCTCTGATTTCCTTGATGAAATCCGCAAGCTCCTGAGTTTCCTGAGGATTCATGCCTGCGGCGGGCTCGTCAAGCATAAGAAGCTTCGGCTCTGTAGCAAGAGCTCTGGCAATTTCAAGACGTCTCTGAAGTCCGTAAGGAAGACTTGTGGCAATTTCATCCTTGAATTTGTCAAGTCCCTGCTCCTCAAGAAGCTTCATTGTCTCTTCGCGCATTCTCGCTTCTTCCTTCTTATTAAGGCGGAAGATTGCGGAAAATACGTTCTGCTTTGCCTTCATGTGTTTTGCAAGAAGAACGTTTTCAAATACGGTCATGGTCTTCCAGAGACGAATATTCTGGAAGGTACGTGCAATGCCGCCCTTAGTGATAACGTCTGTGGTATTGGCAACAATCGTACCGTGATACTTGTCGCCATCCTGACCCTTGTAATTCTTTTTCATTTTGCCGTGGGGATGGTTGCGAACAATGGCCTTTCCGTTAAACTCAACCAAGCCGTTTGTGGGCTCGTAAACGCCCGTAATACAGTTGAATGCCGTTGTCTTACCTGCACCGTTGGGGCCGATAAGTGCAACGATTTTACCCTCGGGGATATCAAGGTTAAGTCCGTTAACCGCAATTACACCGCCGAACTGCATTGTAATATTTTCAACATGGAGGATATTATTACTCATATCGTTTCACCCTCCTGTGTTGATTCTTTTTCGGAAGAATCCGCTGCTGCGGTTTCACCCGGCTTTTTCTTTTTCTTTCTGTCGATAATATCCGCCAGCTCCTTGTGACCGAAGATACCGTTTCTGAAGAAAAGAACGATAATCATGATTACTACGGAGAAAACGACCATTCTGAAGCCGTTTCTGAACAGAGGAATCTGATAGTCACCGATATACTGGGTATTATCAAGAAATCTGAGCCACCATTCGGAGCACGCAATATAGAAGAAGGAAGCGATGCAGCTGCCCGTAATGGAGCCGATACCGCCGATAACGACAATGAGGAAAATCTCATAGGTCAGAGCGGAGGTGAAGGTCTTTGCCTGTACCGTTGAAGCGAACATTGCGAAGAGAGCGCCGCCTACACCCGCAAAGAATGAGCTGATGCAGAAGGAAAGACTCTTATGCTTTGCAAGGTTGATGCCCATTGCTTCTGCGGCAATTTCATCGTCACGGACTGCCTTGAAGGCCCTGCCGTAGGAGGAATTAATGAGAAGCACGATAACAAAAATGCAAAGTCCCGCAATGATAAGGGGAACAACAGAGGAAAGTCGCAGAACGACTATACCCTTTTCGTTTGTGATATTGAAATCGGAGAAGGTGGGATAACCTCTCAGTGCATTTGCACCGTTAGTGACTTTACCCAGCTTGTCCCACTGGAAAATGGCTCTGAGAATTTCTGCAAAGCCGAGAGTGGCAATAGCAAGATAGTCACTCTTGAGACGGAGTACGGGCAGACCGATAAGGAATGCGAAAAGAGCCGCCACAAGACCTGCAACGATGATTGCTATGAGTACGCCCAAAATAAGACTTACAAATCCCGCCGCACCCTCACTGCCTAAGATGCCTTCAAAGAAGCCAACGGTGGAGAAGTGGAATGATGAACCGCGGAAAAGATAATAAACGGAATCCCTTACGCCGTCCGGAATGGTGAGAATCGCATAGGCGTAGGCACCGAGAAGCATAAAGCCCGCCTGACCCAGTGAAAACAGACCCGTAAATCCGTTAAGAAGGTTCATGGATACCGCTACAAGTGAATAAACGGCACCCTTTCTGATAACGGTGAAAAGGATTGAGTTAGCGTTGATTGTATTCTCAAGAATGACGGTGGCAATAAGCACCGCAAAAATGAGAATAAGAGTGATAAGAGTACCCTTGGTTATTTTTTTAGTCTTCATCTTATCCCTCCTTAAACCTTATCCGTTGCTTTTTCACCGAAGATACCGGTGGGCTTGGCAACGAGAATTACTATAAGCAGAGCAAAGGTGAAGGCATCAGAGAATACGGAGAAATCGGTACCCTTGATAAGAGTCTCGCAAACACCGATAATGAAAGCACCGATAACCGCACCGGGAATGGAGCCGATACCGCCGAATACTGCGGCAACAAAGGCCTTGAGTCCCGGCATTGCGCCTGACATGGGAATAACCGTAGGATAGTTTGTGAAATAAAGAGCACTGCCCACTGCCGCAAGGAAGGAGCCGATAATAAATGTTACGGAGATAACGGAATTAACGTTAACGCCCATAAGACGGCTTGTTTCAAAATCCTTGGCAAC
>JAKSQQ010000004.1 GCA_024404015.1 Clostridia bacterium | reverse complement strand
CAGAGCCGGTTACGGAGCCCTCATCTGTTCCCACCGAGCCCTCATCAGAGCCGTCATCAGAGCCGTCCTCTGATCCCACCGAGCCCTCATCAGACCCAACCGAGCCATCATCCGACCCTTTGACCTGGTCATCCATTACTCCCACAAGCTCCAAGCCCGCCGTTGAGGGTGAAACGGTTTCCACCTTCGGTGACATAAATGACGAAAGAGTCAACGACTCTGTTGCCGTCGGCGATTATTCATATTTCTGCGGCAATTCCTATCTTAAAGGATTTGTGGGCAAAACCGACAAGGACGGCAATCAGATCTGGTTTACAAATGAACTGAGTGTTACGCCGGAAGTATATCCCCTGGGAATCACGGTTTATTATAACAAGCTCTACGTCTGCGGCTACTCAATGAATCCCAGGACCTTTGTTCTCTCCGGATTCATTGCAAAGTATGACTTCAACGGAAACGAGCAATGGACAAAGACCTTTACGGCAGATAAAAACGTCCGCTTCAACGCCATTGCGGGCACCACTGACGGCATTATAGTCGCAGGAAGTACAGACTCAAATTCAGGGGATTTTACCATAACGTCAGGTACGGATTACGGCTGTAACAGAGCCCTCCTGATGAAGATTGATTTCAACGGAGAAATCCTTTCAAAGAAATATCTGGCAGGTCCCGCCGCTTCGGAATTTACCGACGTTGATACAGACGAAAACGGCAATATATTCGCATCCGTTTCAACACTTACGACAGAGGGAAATTACGCTTCATTTAACGGTCTTGTGGCAGGCAAACTGGGATGCGTAATCATTAAATATTCACCCACATTCAGCCAAAACTGGTACTATACCCTTACCACCGGCGGCAGAGATTATTTCAATTCCGTTGCGGCTGACGGTGCAGGCGGATGTCTTGCAGGCGGTTATTATGACTGCAAGGCAGGCATTACGGAGGGAACCGTTTCCGGAAAGCCCGTTGGAGGAGGACTTGACGCATACATAGTCAAAATCAATCCTCAGGGTTACAAGAGCTGGGAGCAGAGTCTTACGGGGGATAAAAACGACGTGATTACCGATATTGCAAGGGTAAAGAACGGTTACGTTGTAACGGGTTATTCCGAATCTGCCTCGGGTGAGGTATATTCATCCTACGGTGATGCCGACGGCTTTGCCTACGTTATTTCCGATAAGGGCAGAAAAATTACCTATCTGAATTTCGGCGGCTCCGAATGTGACAAGGCAACCACGGTTGCTTACTCAAATTCCATTCTGTCGGTTTACGGTGTTTCCACCTCAAAGGACATCATGTTTGAAGGTAAAAACCAAAATGCAGACGCAGCAAATAATAGCTTTGACTGCTTCGCAGCAAAATACAAAACCAATTTCTGACAATAAAATACGGCAGGCACTTGCTGATTGCAGGTGCCTGCCTTTTTGTCTGTTAATCAATTTTCGTCAATGCCGGAGGACTCTTCCGTCACCTGCACTGCGGTGCTTTCGGTGTCGTCAATTCTTGTAAGATTCGTTTCTGTTTCAACGGTTTCCGAAGCGTTCTCGTCGGGCTTATAAACAACGATTGTGACCTTCTGTCCCTTATGGGCGGTGGCTCCGGGACTTACGGAGCTGTACTGAACGTTGCCTTCACCTACACCGAAATTACTGTCGTCGTCGTTATACTCAACCTTGACGGTAAGACCCAGGTCCTCAAGGGCTTTGACTGCGTCATCCTCTTCCATTTTCGCCACGTCGGGGAATTCAAATTCGGCAGGTGCAACACCCACGTTGACCCTTACGGTAGTTCCCTTGGGAACGCTCTTTCCCGCAGGAATATCCTGACCGATTACGTAACCGATTTTTTCACTGTCCTCTGTTTCCTCGGGCACCTTGACTATGTCAAGCCCGGGATATCTGCTTGCAAGGGTACTGTCGTATCTGATACCGCCTCTGACGAAATCCGGCACCACAACGAATTTTTCTTCTGCACCCGCAGAGGAGGTGGTTTCGCCCCGGAAGGTGCTTGAATGAGCCAGCTTTGATATTGCCCATGCCGCCACGGCGAGAACAAGGCAGACGCACATCACAATGAGCACGGTCTTTATGATAATGGACACGGGAGAATTACTCTTCTTCTGTTTTTTAGGTTTCTCCTGAGCATCTTCGGGCAGGGTTTCGCGTACGGGTTCAACGGGCTGATTTGTGATTACCGGGGGCTGAGGTGCGGGAGCAGACATAAGCTCCTGTCTGAGCGCTTCCGCAGACCTTACTCTGTCCTGAGGAAGAATCTGAAGAGAATCAATAAGTCCGTTGATGACACCTGCGGGGATAACCTCGGCAAATTTACCCGGCACCATAAGACGGTCCTGATTCATTCTGTCGTTGGCACTCATGGGGTCCATACCGATAAGGGCTCTGTAAAGCACCGCACCGAAGGAATAAATATCAGTCCAGGGTCCCATCTGGGCGTTGTAGCCGTACTGCTCAATGGCGGAATAACCGTCGCAGAGAGAGGGATTTATCCTGCCTCCCGCCGTCCTCATTTCGCTGACGGCAAAGCCGGTGATTTTTATTTTTCCGTCCTCTCCGATAATGAGAGTATCCGGTGAAATTCCTCTGTGAATAATACCGTTCTGATGAAGCACTCCCAGGGTGGAAAGAACGGGCATAAGAAGCTGCTTTGCCTTATCCCAGGTAACGAATCCCGTCTTTGATCTGAGGAGGAAATCCCTGAGAGAAATGCCGTCAATGTGTTCATACACAACGTATGTGGTGCCGAAGGCACGCACCGTATCGGTAACCGTCACAAGGCAGGAAACTTCGCTGAGCTTGGACAGTCGTGACCACATTTCCTCAAAGCTTTTTTTAAGCTCAAAAAAGATTTGTTCGCAGCCCATCACGACCTGAACACCCGGATTTCCCGCAGCTCTTGCGGTAAACTTATCGGGCAAAAATTCTCTAATGTTGACGGGTACTTTCTCCTGAAGGTCCCAACCGATATATGTATTTCCCTCTCCGTCGCTGTCAAGCACTTTGCCCACAAGATATCTGTTGCCCAGACAAGTGCGAACGGGAAGAAAAGGCACCTGCTGAACGGTATCTCTGTGATATCCGCAGTGGGGGCATTTTTTCTCATCCCCGATATTGTGCATACAACTCATGCAGAGATTTTCGGAACTTACCAACATCTTCACTCCTTCCGGAAAAACGGCATAATATCCGATTATCTGCACTATATCAAAGGATTATTCCTTTGTCAACGAATAATACAAAGTTGTAACATTTTCGGCAAAATGTTTATAATCCGTTAAAAATTTAGTGACACAAAAATTACAAAGCGGTCTTGATTTACGGACATATTACTGATATAATTTATACTGTATTATTATAATGAGGAGAGAATTTTTTATGGCGTCAAAAAGTAACGTTCCTCTTTATCTCTTCCATGAAGGCACAAACGCAAAGGCATACGAATATATGGGCGCTCACCCTGCAAAAGGAAACAAAACCGTGTTTCGTGTCTGGGCTCCCAATGCATCGGCAATCAGCGTAACGGGTGATTTCAATAATTGGGATTCCCAAAGCGCACCCATGTCTAAAATCAGCGACGGTATATGGGAATGTACCGTGTCGGGCGTAAACAAATACGACAGCTATAAATATCTCATAACCGCAAAAAACGGCAAGACCTTTTACAAGGCGGATCCCTTTGCCTTTCACGCGGAAACCAGACCGGGTACGGCGTCAAAATATTATCCCGACCTTGATTTCGGCTGGACCGATTCCAAATGGATGGATAAACGCAGACAAAAGGATGTCTATTCCTCTCCCGTCAACATTTATGAGGTGCACGCCGGCTCCTGGCAGCTCTACGATGACGGCAATCCTCTTTCCTACCGTGAGCTTGCAGGCAGACTCATTCCCTACGTCAAAGAAATGGGTTACACCCACATTGAGCTGCTCCCCGTTATGGAGCATCCCTTTGACGGCTCCTGGGGTTATCAGGTAACCGGTTACTTTGCTCCCACCTCAAGGTACGGCACTCCCGAGGATTTTGCATATTTCGTTGATTCCGCCCACAAGGCAGGTATCGGAGTTATCCTTGACTGGGTTCCCGCCCATTTTCCGAAGGACGCCTTCGGTCTTTACGAATTTGACGGCGGTCCCTGCTATGAATATGCAGACCCCAAAAAGGGCGAGCATTATCAGTGGGGGACAAAGGTATTTGACTACGGCAAACCCGAGGTGCAGAGCTTCCTCATGTCAAGTGCAATGCTCTGGATTGAAAAATATCACATTGACGGTCTGCGTGTAGACGCAGTCGCCTCAATGCTTTACCTTGACTACGACAGAGATGAGGGTAAATGGATTCCCAACGCCTACGGCGGCAGGGAAAATCTGGAAGCCGTCTCCTTCCTGCGTAAGCTTAATGAATCAATCTTCCGTGAACACGGCGACGTAATGATGATAGCCGAGGAAAGTACCTCCTGGCCAATGGTTTCAAAACCCACCTACGACGGCGGTCTCGGCTTCAATTTCAAATGGAATATGGGCTGGATGAACGACTGCCTCAGATATTTCGGACTTGACGGCATATTCAGAAAATTCAATCACGACTGTCTTACGTTCTCATTCTTCTACGCCTTTTCCGAGAATTTCGTGCTTCCCATCTCCCACGACGAGGTAGTTCACGGTAAATGCTCCCTCATAAACAAGATGCCCGGAAGCTACGAAGAAAAATTCGCAGGTGTCCGCTCATTCCTGGGATATATGATGTCCCACCCCGGAAAGAAGCTGCTCTTTATGGGCAGTGAATTCGGTCAGTTCATTGAGTGGAATTACAAGCAGCAGCTTGACTGGCTTCTTCTGGATTACGAAGCCCACCGTCAGCTTAAGCAGTACAGCGCAGACCTGAACAAATTTTATCTTGATAATCCCCCGTTCTGGGAGGATGATTACAGTTGGGACGGCTTCAACTGGATAATCAGCGACGACAGTACAAACTCCGTGGTTTCCTATCTGCGTCGTGACAAGTCAAAGAACGAAATCATCACCCTCTGCAATTTCACTAACGTTACGAGAAACGGCTATCGCATCGGTGTACCCAAGGCGGGCACGTACAGAGTAGTCTTTTCCTCTGCCGAAGCAAAATACGGCGGACGGGGTGAAAGCACCTGCGGCTCGGTAAGAGCAAAAAAGATTCCCATGCACGGATATGAATACAGTATTGAGGTCAATGTTGAAGGTCTCAGCTGTATGTACATAAAATCCACTTCAAGGAAGAAAACAATCAAGGAGGATAAATAAATGGCAAGAAAACCCGAATGCATAGCAATGCTTCTTGCAGGCGGTCAGGGCAGTCGTCTCGGCATCCTGACAAAAAATATAGCAAAGCCCGCTGTTCCCTACGGCGGTAAATATCGCATCATTGACTTTCCTCTCTCCAACTGTGTAAACTCCGGCATATATACCGTAGGAGTGCTTACACAGTATCAGCCCCTTGTTCTCAACGACTATATCGGCAACGGTCAGCCCTGGGATCTCGACAGATCCGCCGGCGGTGTTCATATTCTTTCCCCTTATCAGCAGATAAAAGGCACCGAATGGTACAAGGGTACTGCAAACGCCATTTATCAGAACATCAACTTCATTGAAAGATACAATCCCGAATACGTCCTCATTCTTTCAGGCGACCACATCTACAAAATGGACTATTCCAAGATGCTGGATTACCACAAGGAAAAGAATGCGGACTGCACCATTGCAATGCTTGAAGTCCCCTGGGAAGAGGCAAGCCGCTTCGGTCTTATGATTCTCAATGACGACGGCTCTATTTCCGAATTTGAAGAAAAGCCGAAAAATCCCAGAAGCAACAAGGCATCCATGGGTGTTTATGTATTCACCTGGGAAAAGCTGCGCAAATATCTCATTGAAGACGAAGCAAACAAAAACAGCGGCAACGACTTCGGTCACGACGTTATCCCCGCAATGAAGGAAAACGGTGAAAGAATGTTTGCCTATCAGTTTGACGGCTACTGGAAAGACGTAGGTACCATAAACAGTCTCTGGGACGCCAACCTTGACCTTCTCAATCCCAAGGTAGACCTTGAGCTTGACGACGATAACTGGAAGATATATTCAAGAAGCCCCATTGCTCCTCCCCATTTTGCCGGCAAGGATTCCGTAATCGAAAACTCCATGATTACGGAGGGCTGTGAAATCCACGGCAACGTTGACTTCTCCGTTCTCTTTGCAAACGTCAGAATTGAAGAAGGCGCAAACGTCAAATATTCAATCGTAATGCCCGGCACCATAATCAAAAAGGGTGCCACGGTGCAGTATTCAATCGTAGCCGAAAACGCCGTCATTGAGGAAGGTGCAACCGTAGGCATGAGCCCCGAAAGCATGAGCAACATCGACGACTGGGGTGTTGCGGTAGTAGGCAACGGAGTAACAATCGGCAATAATGCGGTTGTGGCTCCCAAAGCAATGGTTGACGAAGACATGGGAGGTGCAGAATAATGGCAGCAAAGAACGTACTCGGTCTTATCTTTTCAAATGCTTATGACGAATCCGTTCCCGAGCTTACAGCCATGAGGACTATGGGCTCCGTTCCCTTTGCGGGACGTTACCGTCTTATTGACTTTCCCCTTTCGGGCATGGTAAACGCAGGCATCACTCAGGTAGGTGTCTTCACAAACTCAAACTATCATTCACTTATGGACCATATCGGCAACGGAAGTGTCTGGGACCTTGACAGAAAGAGAGAGGGTCTTACTCTTCTGCCTCCCTTCAGCAACAGGGAATCCGGTATGTCAGACGGCAAGGTTTCCTCCCTTTACGGCAATATCGGTTACATAAGCGATTCCGCCAAGGACTACGTCCTGCTTACGGATTGCAATATCATTTCCAAAATCGATTATGAGGACATGCTGAAATTCAGCATTGAAAAGAATGCGGACGTGGTTGAGGCATACGCCGAAATGATTCCCTCCCATCTTTCAAAATCCACCTCATTCATTATTGATGAGAATGGCAGAATTACCGAAACGAATTTCGTGGATTCTTATGACAAGAAGCTCAACACATCGGTGAATGTCATTCTTCTTCGCCGTACTCTTCTTGAGAGACTCCTCCACGAGGCAAATTCAAAGAGAATATCCGACATGGAAACCCTCTTTGCTAAAAATCTCGCCAATCTCAGAGTATTCGGCTACAAAGTCGAGGGCTACGTAAAGGCAATAGAATCCGTAATTTCATATTACGAAGCAAGTCTTGACCTGCTTAAGCCCGAGGTAAGAAATTACCTCTTCAGCGATGATTCACCCATCTACACCAAAACCGGTGACAGAACTCCCTCAAAATACGGCATCAACGCCAAGGTAAAGGAGTCACTTGTTGCCGACGGCTGCAGGATTTACGGTGAGGTTGAAAACTGCATCCTCTTCAGAGGCGTTACTGTCGCAAAGGGTGCAAAGGTCAAAAATTCCATTATAATGCAGGATACCGAAATCGGTGAAAATGCAAAAATCGAATGCGTCATTACGGATAAGGACGTAAAAATCAGCTCACGCAAAACTCTCTGCGGCGCTGAAAATTATCCCATATACATCGGTAAGGGAATCGTAATCTGACAAGAAAAGAGACATAATAACCATGGCAATGGACAAAAAGCAGCAGCAGAACATCATCACAATTGCAGTCGTTGCAGTTGCCGTAATTTTTGCAATACTTGCTCTGCTGGTTAAATTCAAAATAATCGGTCCCGATGCAAACCGCAATACCACTACTACAGAGCCGGAAATGGGTTCAACGGTAGTGGAAAAATCATCGGTAAACGATGACGGAGAAGTAGTATTCTACACAGCAATCGAAACCTACACTCTGGGCGATGCAACGCCGCTTCACTGGTATCCCAACACAACAAAGGAAACAAAGCCCCAGACAGAGGTCGTTACCGAGCATAAGGCAGTGACCGACGCCGAGGGAAATCCCATCTATGACGAAAATGGCGAGCCCGCAACAGAGGTGGTTTCCCATACGGTACAGAAAACCACCGCCTCCGATTCAACTCAGGGAAGCTCCTCCCCTCAGGAGGATACCACCGCTGCAGACGAAAACGGCGAGCCCGTAACTAATCCGTCAACCGAAGCCGCCGCCCCCTCAACGGAAGCATCGGCTCCTCAGGAAAAACAGGAAGACTGAAGAAAGGTATCAAGGTGAGAATATGAAGGTATTATATGCAGCAAGTGAAGCTCTTCCCTTTGCAGCAAGCGGCGGTCTTGCAGACGTAGCCGGTTCCCTTCCCGCTGCCCTGCGTAAAAAGAAAGTAAACTGCAGAGTCATCATGCCCCTTTACGGTACAATCAGCGACGAGCTGCGTTCAACAATGACGTTTATCACAAGCATTATGGTTCCCGTTTCATGGCGCAGACAGTACTGCGGTATTTTTGAGGCAAAGGCAAACGGTGTCACCTATTACCTGCTTGACAACGAATACTATTTCAAGAGAAATATGCTCTACGGTCACTACGATGACGGTGAAAGATTCGCTTTCTTTGCAAGAGCCGTCCTTGAAGTGCTTCCCTATATTGATTTCAAGCCCGATATCATTCATTGCAACGACTGGCAGACGGCACTTATTCCCGTTTATTATTCAACCTTCTATGCAGCAAAAGAGGGTTACACCGGTATCAAGACCGTATTCACCATTCATAACATTCAGTATCAGGGAATTTACGGCAGTGAAATCCTCGGTGACGTATTCGGTCTGGGTGAAGAGCATATCAGTCTTGTTGATTTCGGCGGAAACATCAACCTTATGAAGGGTGCCATTGAATGCGCCCACAAGGTTACCACCGTCAGCAACACTTATGCCCAGGAAATTCTTGACCCCTGGTTCAGCCACGGACTTCATCCCATTCTCAAGGACAGAAGCAGTAAGCTTTCGGGCATTCTCAACGGTATTGACGTTGACGGCTACAATCCCGAAACGGATAAAAATATTTTCTATAACTATTCCGCAAAGGATTTCTCCGGCAAAGCAAAGAATAAAGCGGCTCTCCAGGAGCTTTTCGGCCTGCCCGTAAAGCCCGATACACCCGTTATTTCCATCATTTCCCGTCTTGTTTCCCACAAGGGCTTTGACCTTGTAAAGAGGATTCTTTACGATCTGGTTGACTCCTCCGACGTTCAGGTCATCATCCTGGGCTCAGGTGACTGGGAATATGAAGCATTCTTCAAGGAAATCGCCGCCCGTTATCCCGATAAGGTAGGGCTTCGTCTGGGCTTCATTCCCGACATGGCACGCAAGATTTATGCCGGCTCCGATTTATTCCTCATGCCGTCAAAGAGTGAGCCCTGCGGTCTTTCCCAGATGGTTGCTCTCAGATACGGCACTCTGCCCATCGTAAGAGAAACCGGCGGTCTTAAGGACACCATCACCGACAGCGGTGACGGTAAGGGCAATGGCTTCACCTTTAAGAGCTATGACGCCTTTGATATGCTCAACGCAATTCAGAGAGCGATTGCCGCATACAACGATAAGGACCTTCGCAAGGTGCTTGTTGAAAGAGCCCTGAAGTGTGATAACAGCTGGGGCAAATCCGCAAAAGAATACATTTCACTTTACAATTCGATTCTTTAATATGAGAAGTTATCAGATACATTTAATCAGACACGCTCTGCCCGAGGGAGCAACCGAGGGCAGATACATCGGTCACACCGACGTACCCCTTTCCGAAGAGGGAAAAGCACAGCTTATTCAGATGCGGGATGAAATGAGATATCCGTATGCGGAAGCGGTGTTTACAAGTCCGCTTAAAAGATGCACCGAAACCGCAAAAATTCTTTATCCCGATAAGGAAGCACTGGTCATCGATTCCCTCATCGAATGTAATTTCGGTGAATTTGAAAATAAAACCGCCGAGGAGCTTTCCGGCAACGAGGATTTCTCCGCCTGGCTTGCGGGCAGGTCTGCTCCCCCCTTCGGCGAAAGCAGTAACGCCTTCGGGCAGAGAGTCTGTGCCGCCTTTGAAAAAATAGTAGACGGCATGATGAAAAGCGGAGTATATGAAACCGCAATCATCACCCACGGCGGAGTCATAGGAGCAATCCTTTCCGCGTACGGCATTCCCGAAGCACCCATGCATCAATGGATGACTCCCAACTGCTGCGGCTTCTCTCTTCGCGGAGATACGGCTCTGTGGATGAGAAACAGAAAGCTGGAGGTTTTTGCCGAATTACCTTCGGAATAATATCACAGAAAACAGAAAGTCAGGAAAAACTATGTCCATCATTGAATCCAAGGTTTCCGAAAGCGAGTTATCACTTTACAAAGACCAAATACTGAACAACAACTACATTAACCCCGATTCATACAACAACTATAACGTCAAGAGAGGTCTGAGAAACGCAGACGGTACCGGCGTTATGGCGGGTATGACAAGGGTTTGCTCCGTTGAGGGCTACTATATGATAGACGGCGAAAGAGTACCCATGGACGGCCACCTTACGTATCGCGGAATCAACGTTGAGGATATCGTAAAGGCGTGCGAAACAGAAAACCGTTTCGGATTTGAAGAAGTGGTTTTCCTTCTGCTTTTGGGTAAGCTTCCTTCAATCAAGGAGCTGGATAATTTCAAGAGTATTCTCTCCGCCTGCCGTGAGCTTCCCGATGATTTCATCGAGGATATGATTATGAAAGCTCCCTCAAGAGATATCATGAATAAAATGGCCCGTTCCGTACTGGCTCTTTATTCCTACGATGAAAATCCCGACTCAACAAGTCTTGAAAACGTTATCAGACAGAGCGTTCATATTATAGCGCAGCTTCCTCCCATTATGGCTTACGCCTACCAGGTAAAGAGAAGGCAGTTTTATCACAAGAGTATGTATATCCATCAGCTCAAGCCCGAATTTACCACAGCCCAGACAATACTCCGCTCTATAAGAGGCGACAAGACCTTTACGGATGAAGAAGCAAAGCTCCTTGACTTATGCCTTATTCTTCAGGCAGAGCACGGCGGCGGTAATAACTCCGCCTTTGCCACCAGAGTGCTTTCATCAAGCGGTACGGACACCTATTCCGCAATTGCCGCAGGTATCGGCGCTCTCAAGGGTCCCAAGCACGGCGGTGCCAACAAAAAGGTATCCGAAATGCTTGACTATTTCAAAGAAAACGTTTCCGATTTAACCGACGAAGCCATGATCAGAGATTACATTGCCAAAATCATTAAAAAAGAAGCGGGTGACGGCTCGGGCCTTATTTACGGCATGGGACACGCGGTTTACACCCTTTCTGACCCCAGAGCAAAAATTCTCAAACGTAAGGCGGCTGAATTTGCTCCCGGAACGGAATATGAGGATGAATTCCGTCTTATCAATCTGATTGAAAAGAACACTCCCGAAATCTTTGCCGAAATCAAGGGCAGTGACAAGCCCGTTTGCGCAAACGTCGACCTTTATTCCGGTCTTATCTATAAGATTCTTCGCGTACCCGAGGATTTGTTTACCCCCATATTCACCTGTGCCAGAATTTCCGGCTGGTCAGCCCACAGAATTGAAGAAATCCTTACCGGCGGCAGAATCATCAGACCCGCTTACAAGAACGTCAACACCAAAACTTCCTACGTTCCCATTTCCGACAGATAAGAGGCAGTTACCATGGAAAACAAAACAAAATCCAAATTCACATTTGAAGCAATCATCCTGGCGGCGGCACTCGTACTGACTTTGCCTCTGCGTACCCTTCAGCACCTCAAAAGCATTGAGGAATATACCGGTTTCTATAAGGAACTGAATGTAGGTATATTCATTTATATTGCCATTCTTGCAGTTGCCTCGGTTTATCTGCTGGCGTCGGCATTCATGAGCAGAAAGAATATTTCACTCGAGACAAAAGCCAAAAAGCTTCCCGGCTGCGGTGTGCTTTCCGGTGTGACCGCCATTGCAGTTCTTTGGAGTGCAATCAAGGACTTTTCTCTTAAAGACGTTGATATAACCGTATATTTCGTTTCTTCAACAGCCGCAGGAAAAATGACGGACATCATACTGAGCATGGGACTTATTTTCGGTATTTTATCCGCAGTATTCTTCGGTGTGCTTGCGATAAGCTTTATTACGGGTAAAGCACCCGACAAGCTTAAAATTCTCTCCCTTTCTCCCGTTATGTGGACAATAATGAGAATTATCTACAAAATCACCATTACCGTAAGCTATCTTCGTGTTTCCGACCTTGCCCTTACAATGATTTCCACCTCATTCTTCATCCTTTTCTTCATGGCGTTTGCCCAGGTAAATTCGGGCGTAAACGGGGAGGGCTGCGAATGGCGTATCGTAGGCTTCGGTCTTGCAGGTGCTCTTGTGGCTCTCAACTGCTTCATTCCCAGAGCAGTACTCGTTCTTACCGGTAAGCAGGAGCTCATGTCCGTGCTTACCTATGCTGATGTAAGTGACCTTGCGATTTCCCTTTTCGCAATTGCCACCGTACTTACGAGAATTGTTCCCAAAATCTCAAACGTTATTGAAGAACCCGCAAACACAGAGGAAGAAAACAAATCGCAGGTAGAGTAAATGTTTTTACAGAATATGCTCATTGCAGCCGAGCAGGTTGCGATACTTTACATAATGGCGGTCATCGGAATTATTGCCGATAAAACGGGCATATATACGGAAAAAACGGGTAAGGCGTGTACCGACCTGCTGTTTTATGTCATTACACCCGCCAAAATACTTGAAAGCTTTTTCACTCTTGAATACAGCGAAGAGCATCTTAAAGGACTTTTCATTGCCGTGGGATGCGGTCTGCTCATGCACGCCGCGGCGGCAGGCGCCGTTTCTCTGTTTTTCAATAAATCCGTTCCCGAGGACAGGTCCGTGTATAAGTTTGCCGCAATTTACGGCAACTGCGGATACATGGGACTTCCCCTTGTGAATGCGGTTATCGGAAACGAGGGCGTGTTCTATTGCTCCGCCGTTATTATTTCCTTCCAGATATTCAATTTTACACACGGCGTTTACATCATGAACGCAGGTAAAACAGAGGGAAAAGCAAAAATTGATTTCAAAAAGCTCATACTCAATCCCGGTGTACTTCCTGTTTTTGCGGGTCTGCCGGTTTTCATACTCAAGCACAAGCTGGGATTTGAGCTTCCCAATATGGTAATGTCCCCGGTGGAATCCATTGCATCCATGAATTCGCCCCTTGCCATGCTGATTTTCGGCACGTATATGTCCAACACGAATTTCAGAAGCATATTCAGACAATGGAGGATTCCCTGCGTTGCCCTTTTCAAGCTGATTGCCATGCCCCTTGTGATGATGGGTGCCGTAAAGCTTGCCGGCATAGGCGGTGCGCTGGGACTTACCCTTATAATCGCCGCTTCAACCCCCAGCGCCAACAACACCATAATGTTCTCTGCAAAATATGACCGCAACACCTCTCTGGCTTCTCAGAGCGTTGCGTTAATCAGTCTGATTTCAATCGTAACCCTACCCGTTATGATTGCACTTGCAAAATGAAAGAAATACTTGACGCAGTATCCCCTCTTTACGGGGTATGTTCGTTTGAACTGATACAAGATAATCTCATACCGTGCAGGGCAAAGGAAAGATTGCCGAAAAACGCAAAATCCGTTATTATCATGGCGTTTCCCTATCTGCTTGATGATGAGATATCAAAAAATACAAACGTATCAAAATATGCAATATCTGCCGACTATCACGGGATAGTGCTTTCACGGCTTAAATCAGCCGTCGGAAAGTTGAGAGGAAAATATAATGGCTTTGAATTTGAGCCCTTTGCGGATAATTCCCCAATTCCCGAGGTAATGACCGCCGCTCTGGCGGGAATAGGTGTAAGAGGCAGAAATTCCCTGCTGATTACAAAGGATTACGGCTCATTCGTATTCCTGGGTGAAATAGTCACGGATATGGTGATTCCGTCAACGGGCGGAATTATAAAGGATTGTACGGGATGCGGTAAATGTGTTGACGCCTGCCCCGGCAACGCAATAGATATTTCACACATAAATAAAGAAAGCTGTCTGTCGGATATTACCCAGAAAAAGGGTGAACTGACAAGACAGCAGATAAATATGATAGCATCATCCGGCTGTGCCTGGGGATGCGATATATGTCAGGACGTATGCCCTTTGAACAAGGGAATATCAGTCACCGACATAGAGGAATTTATTTCAACCGCCATACCCGTGGTTAAGGACAATACCCCCATAGAGGGCAGAGCATACGCCTGGAGGGGTGAAAAAACCATCAGAAGAAATCTCGGCATTATCAGGAGTAAGGATGAATATTAAGGGCTTTGACAAATCCGATATTACCGAAAAACTGATTGAAAGGTCTCTTTCAGTCGGCAGATTTCCTCATGCCGTAATCATTGAAGGCGGCTCCTCTGAAAAAAGAATTGACCTTGCAAAGAGGATTTCCCTTGCCCTGGTCTGTGAAGACGAAAACTCAAGGCCTTGCGGAGAGTGCTCCGATTGCAGAAAGGCCTCCATGGGATTCCATCCCGACATTCTCATTCATCAGCCGAAAAAGAAAGAAACATCCAAAAACGTATCCTATTACGTGGAATATATACGCGACGTCCGGGATATGGCATACATCATCCCAAACGAAGCAAACGTCAAGATAATAATTCTTGAGGAAGCCCAGCTTATGAACGAAGCAGGACAAAACGCTTTCCTCAAAATACTTGAAGAGCCCCCGGGATTTACAGTCTTTATGCTGCTGACCACAACCAAATCCGTATTTTTACCCACCATTCTTTCCCGGGCGGCAGTTTACTCTCTGGGCGGAGAAATGAGCGAAGTCAAGGACGATGCTCCGAAATATGCCGCCGAATCCGTTGCCCAAGCTCTCACCTGTGACAATCACTATGACCTGGTAATTGCTTCGGCTGTATTTGACAAAAATCAAAAGCTTCTTGCCGATTCTCTGCCTATCATGAATTCTTATTTCATGCAGGCACTGAAAATCAAATATCACGCTTCGGATGACGAAAGCTGTCCCGAGGTGTGCGAAGTCCTTGCAAAGAAGCTTTCAAAAAATACCCTGCTCCGACTTTGCGATAACGTGAATACGCTGTCCGAAGCATTGAAGCAGAACGCAAATCTTAATCTTACCATAGCGAGAATGTGTACTTTATTCAAATCCGCCTCGCTGGAACAGGAGTAATTTATGGCAGAAATAGTAGGTATCCGTTTTAAGGAGGTTGGCAAGGTTTATTACTTTGACCCCAACGGAACGACCTTTGAAAAGGGTGACCACGCAATAGTAGAGACCGTCAGAGGTATCGAATGCGGTGAGGTTGCCATAGAGAACAAGGAAGTCAGCGACGAGGAGCTTGTAAAGCCCCTTAAGAAGATTATCCGTCCCGCTAACGACAACGACGTTAAAATCTATAACGAAAACAAGCAAAAGGAAAAGGATGCGGCTGATATTTGTCGTAAAAGAATTGAAGCCCACGGCCTTGAAATGAGTCTTGTTGACGTGGAATATACCTTTGACAGAGGCAAAATCCTCTTTTATTTCACCGCTGACGGCAGAGTTGACTTCAGAGAGCTTGTAAAGGACCTTGCAAGCATATTCAGAACGAGAATCGAGCTTCGCCAGATAGGTGTCAGAGATGAAGCAAAAATGATAGGCGGTCTGGGTATCTGCGGCCGTCCCTTCTGCTGCAGCAGTTTCCTGGGCAATTTCCAGCCCGTTTCCATTAAAATGGCAAAAGAGCAGGGTCTTTCCCTCAATCCCGGTAAAATCAGCGGTACCTGCGGCAGACTTATGTGCTGTCTGAAATACGAGCAGGACGCATACGACTATCTGCTTAAAATCACACCGAAGCCCGGTGCAATCATCAAAACGGCAGACGGTCAGGGAAAGGTAATCGAATGCTCACTTCTTACGGGTAAACTGAAGGTACAGCTTGACAGTAACCCCAACGGCATGCCCAGAATGTATCACAGAAACGACGTCAAGCTCCTCAAGGACGTTCAGATAAAAGTCAATAAGGAAGAGCTTGAAGCTCTCAGGAGCATAGAAGAATGAAAATATATTCCGGAGACAATCTGATAAATTTCCGTGATCTGGGCGGCTATAAATGTAAAAGCGGCTTTACCCGTGACGGCATTGCATTCCGATGCGGAATACCCAGAAATCCCACGGAAAAGGATTTGACACTTCTCAAAAACCTGGGTATTAAAACCGTAATTGATTTAAGAGGAATTGAGGAAGCAAAAGACAGGCCCTCAAATTTTGCCGATGACCCCGATTTTGACTTTTATCATATTTCTCTTCTTGAAGCCAATCCCGCTTTATCAAAGTCAAACATCCCCCTCTGTGATATGTACGCAATGAGCATGAAGGATTATTCGGAAGGGTACAGAGATTTATTCCGCCTCATAGGTCAAATCGACGGCCCGTTTATGTTTCATTGTTTCCTCGGAAAGGACAGAACGGGAATACTGTCCGCTCTGCTTTTAAGCGAGGCGGGAGTAAGCCGTGAAGATATAGTCGAAAACTACGCCATATCCTATGATTTATTTATCGGATACATAGAAAACGAAATCAGAAATAACACCGGACTTATCTGGGAACAGGATTTGTCAAGATTCAAATCCGAAAGAAAAACAATAGAATGTATCCTCGATTACATTGATAATGAATTCGGCAGCACCCGTAATTTCCTTAAACACACGGGACTGACCGATGAAGAAATAGATAAAGCAGTAAGTAAAATAACGGACTTACCCCAAGGGTAAGCCCGATTTTTTGTTGTTTTTCCGTTCTTCGCCGACAGATTCAAGCGTAGCGAAGATTAGTTTGAGTGAAGAAAGTCGTTTTACGAATGAACACTCGTCCTCACAAGCTCCGTATCATTCGCGCCCGCGTAAAAGCGAACTCTCATTCACTCCGCTGCTCGTCCTCTCCCCAACAAGTTATCACTTGTCGGGGACCCCATATTGTACGGGGAATGAGTAAAACGGCTTAATACCAAACATTTTAATTTCAAATAAGAAGCAGACATCTACCGTCAGATAAATGCCTGCCTCAAAACTTACATTATTTAGTTTGGTATGTTCTTCCTCAAAATAATCAAGCGATATAGGAGATATTATTTTTCGGCAAGAGTAGTAGTCTCATCCGGATTGGTTTCGTCAATAGTATAAATAATCTTGTCAGTATAATTAAACTGTACGGGAACCTTACCTATTTCGGAAAGTGAGCCGACACCGGTAATTTCAACGCTTACGTCAACGCTCTTGAAATACTCAATGGAAACGATGGTATCTGTCTGATTGTCGATTTTAAGAACGATACTGCAATTTTTGTAGGTCAGTTCGGGTGTGCCGACTGTCATATAATCGGAAGCTGAATCAAATTCCTTGAGGATTGCATCAACGTCTTCCTTATCATAAACCTTGGATATTCTTTCTTCCATAACAGAGGGAACGTCATCGTTCTTAATCATCATGGTGATGACTCTCTCCGTGCCGTTGTCAACGCAGGTGGCAAACTCAAAGTCATCGGGAGTAAGACCGATAACGGAAGCTTCACCGCTGACGGGAAGGAAATCCTTAATTGCATTGTCAGCAAGAGAATCCTTATAGGTAATCTCCTTGCCGTCTTCCTTAAGCATATAATCCTTGAGTGAAGTGATAGCAGCATTAACAACTGCATTTTCACTCATGGGAGCGGACTCTTCTTCACCGTTTTCGTTGATTACGGTAACCTTGCCGATATTCTTATCCTGACCCATCTTGACGGATGCCTTGACGGGCTCGGATTTAAGCTCATTCATAAGGGGAAGAGCATATTCAAGAATGGTAACCGTATTCTTTGCGGCGTTTTCAGGTGAATATGTTGTATCTGTAATAATGTTTCTGTCCTCGTCGATTGAGGATGTAATCTCTGTGGGGAGAGGTGAAAGAGCGGTATAGGTGGTAGTTTCTTCCTCTTCCTCAACAAATACGCATCCGGCGAAGCTGAAAAGTATTGCAAAAATAAATACTATACTGAGAATTGCGGGGATTTTCTTTTTCATGGAAATTCTCCTTTCGTTTTTGCCGAAATTACGAGTGAATTATATCATAGGGGAAATCAGATATCAAGACCCTTTTCATTATAAAGAAAAGCGGTTTCAAGGCAGATATCAACACCTGCTTCTATGGTCTTAAGGTCAAGGTTATCTGCGGTATCAAGGCGTGTATGATAGTATCTTGCGGGTGCGGGATCCATTGCGGCGAAGCAGGAGGCCTTGAAGCCGCCCTTTGTCATTGCGGCCGCATCGGAGGAGCCGAAGGTAACGGTTTTATAAGGAAGGTCATAGCCCGCAACAGCGGCACCTGCCTTAATGAGGGCGGAAACCTGAGCGTCGTTGGTAACCGTACCCGTCATATCCTTATTGTAAACAGCCATATAGTCGAAATCTCTTACGGTGTCAAGTCCGAAGAAAACGGTTTCAATGCCGTCGTTCAGAAGGTCGCCGTGGGCCTTGCAGAATGCCTTTGCACCTCTGAGTCCGGATTCCTCTGCGCCCGTACATACGACTATTATTTCGGTGTTTTCAAATCTGATATCGTGGTCCTTCATAAATCTGGGTACTGCCATGGCACAGAAGCAACCCGTCAGATTATCGTTTGCACCTTCAACGATATCCTTCTTGTTATAGAAAAGCAGAGCAAAAAGGTAATCGGGAATAAAGCACACCGCAACTATCTTGACCGCAAAAAAGGCGGTGGTGGGCTCTGTACCCTTAACTGCCAAAACGATGCCGATTATACTTACCACAAGTGTATATGCGATTCCGATGAAGCTGATAACGATAAAGGGAACAAGCAGCTTGGGACCGCCCCAGTAAGTAAATTTCCATTCGGGTGCGGAATCCGCATGACCGGAAAAGATTATTCTTCTCTTAACCTCACCCGAGGGCTTTCTGACAGCCACAAGGTTATGGGAGGTTGCCTTCTTAAAGAACGGATCGAGTGTTTCGTTATAGAAAAGGAACTCCGTGACTGCGGAGAATATTGCTGCCGCAGTAAGCACGGCGGCGGCTATGCTGAAATAAAGAGCCAGCGCGGGAACGAAATAGGCGGCAAAGAAAAGTCCTGCGGCTATGGTGGTAAAGTAAGCGCAAATCTGTACCCAGCTCATAAACGCCCAGGGAGAGAGGGTAAATTCCTCGATTTTAACGTCGTCACAGGTATCCTTCAGGTCGTTTGACATCCACTCAAGGGCGGCTTTTTCCTTATCCGTACCTGCGGGACGGGGACCCACTTCTTTGATAAGCTTCTTTATGTTTCTTGCAACGTAATTTGCATACATTCTTCTTTCGGAAGGATAGTTTTTAACGCTTTCACTTGCTTTCATTTCTTCTGTCCTTTCTCTGTATTATGCAAGTCCGAAATATTCTTCCATGCACTTGCCGCTTGCTTTGATTGCCTTTGCGGTATCAACACCTACGTAGCGCCAATGCCATGGCTCATACACGATTTCGGTAACGCTTTCCTTATTCTTCGGGTAGCGGAGAATAAATCCGTAATCTGCGGCATTATTCATAAGCCATTTGAACGCCGCCGTATTCTCAAAGCTTTGCTCAAGGGAAATAATATCCATGGCAAGACCTGCATTATGCTCACTTGTGCCGGGAGGAAGGATGATTTTTGCCGCCTCCTGGGTGGCCTTTACTCTGGAATAGCCCTGATTTACATATTTGGTAATCTTATTTTCAAAATTGGTATGCTGAAGGTCATAGCTTCTGTAACCCGACAGAGGGGTAAGGATTATGCCGTCTGCCTTTGCCGCAAGATACATTTTGTTGTAATAGGGAGCAACTCTTGAATCAAGAAGCTTACTGTTGGGATCTCCCGTTACGGAATTGGCGAGAGCGGGCTTGTAATTCTTATCTATTATGTAATGTCTGTTGACGATAACCGTTCTCCAGTTGGCATCCGTAATCTTTATATATTGGGGATTAAAGCCGGCATAGGCATATTCGTAAGTACCTACGGCTGGCTTCGTCGTAGAGGAAGAAACGGGCTCTGCGGTAGTTGCAGAAGCCGTGGTTTTCTTTGCAGTCGTTTCGCTTGTAATCTTTTCCGTGGTTTTCTTTGCAGTCGTTCCGCTTGTAATCCTTTCCGTGGTTTTCTGCGTAGCGGAAGAACTGACAGCCGATACCGTTCTTTCGGTGGCGGTAAATTCCGAAACCGCCGAAGCCGTGGTGTCGCTTATTTCCTCCGTAACGTCGGTTATGAAATCGGTGAAAGATTCCGTTATTTCGCTTGTTTGAGCAGAGGTATCAGCCACAGTCGAAGAGGTTTCATCCTTTTCACGCACTCTGCTGCCGTTATTCTTTACTATTCCCACAGTCAATACAATGAGAAGTGCCGCAAAAATTCCTCCTGCTATTATGCTGAGAATTCTATTCATATATTCACCTCTTATTGACCTTTTCGCTTCCCTCAACAACGTCTTTTGCGGAAAGCACTACAAATACGGTCTTGACTAATATTACAAGGTCTCCAAACAGACTGCGGTTTTCCACATACTCTTTGTCAAGCTCTGCCTTCTGCTGATAGGTCAGCACATCCCTGCCGTTTACCTGCGCAAGTCCCGTCATACCGGGTCTTACGGAATAAACGTTATATTCCGCTCTGAGGATACGGATTTCCTTTTCCTCGGGAATAAGGGGTCTTGGACCCACAAAGCTCATCTTGCCCGAAAGAATATTGAAAAGCTGAGGCAGCTCGTCAAGACTTGTCTTCCGAAGCAGCTTGCCGCTTCTTGTAATCATGGTGTCGGATTCCTCAAGCTCGTTTGTCGCTACGTTTCTCGTATTCTTACGCATCGTACGGAACTTGTAGATATAAAACAGCTTGTTATCTTTTCCGACTCTGTACTGTTTGAAAATTACCGGTGCGCCGTCATCAATGAGGATTATAAGCCCGATTATCAGCATAAGCGGAGAGAGCAGAATAATCATCAGCAGACTCACCGTAAAATCAAATATTCTTTTCATCTGTTACCTCGTTACCGACGTAATATTGAGCAGCTCAGTTGCTGCCGTTTCCTTTGAGGGATTCCATCTTGAGATAAGCGTTGATAAAACCGTCAATATCACCGTCCATAACTGCGTTGATATTACCCATTTCAAAATTGGTACGGTGATCCTTTGCAAGAGTATAAGGCATAAATACGTATGAGCGTATCTGACTGCCCCAGGCAATTTCTCTCTGCTCACCCTTAATGTCGCCGATTTTGTCAAGATGCTCTCTCTCTTTGATTTCAATGAGCTTTGATCTGAGCATCTTCATGGCAACTTCTCTGTTCTGGTGCTGGCTTCTCTCAACCTGGCAGGCACATACGATGCCTGTGGGGATATGAGTGATACGAACTGCGGATGAGGTCTTATTAACCTTCTGTCCGCCTGCACCGGACGAACGGTAGTAGTCTATCTTAAGGTCGTCGGGGCTGATTTCAACCTCAACGGTGTCGTCAATTTCGGGCATTACTTCAAGGGAAGCGAATGAAGTATGTCTTCTGCCGGATGCATCAAAGGGGGAGATACGGACAAGTCTGTGAACGCCCATTTCGCCCTTGAGGTAACCGTAGGCATTTTCGCCTTCAATACGGAGTACGGCGGATTTGAGTCCCGCTTCATCACCGTCAAGGAAGTCAACCAGACTTACGCTGAAGCCCCTTTTCTCTGCCCAATGCTCATACATACGAACAAGCATGGAGTTCCAGTCCTGGGCCTCCGTTCCGCCTGCACCTGCATGGAAGGTAAGGATTGCGGGGCTGTTGTCATATTCGCCCGAAAGCAGGGTGCTGAGGGTCATATCATCAAGCTTCTTAACGAAGCTGTCTATTGCGCCTCTGCACTCGTCAAACATATCAAGGTCCTCTGCTTCGTTGGCAAGCTCAATCAGTACGAGAGCATCGTCATATTCGCCCTTCAAGCCGTCGTATGCCTTAACCTTGTTTTTGAGCTGAGTAATTCTCATCTGGACCTTCTGTGAATTCTCAACGTCGTTCCAGAAGCCCTCTTCAGCCGTCTTTTCCTCAAGGGAGGCAACCTCTTCATTCATTCTTTCAATGCCAAGGGCTTCACCGAGCTGCTTAAGCTTCTCTGTGTAATCAATAAGTTCAAGTCTTAATTCTTCAAACTGTAACATAAGCGTGTGCGGAGATTACTCCGCTCCTTTCCGAATTGCCGTGATTTTACGTGCATATTTTTTCAATTTTATATTATAAATGATTATATTATAAAAGTAAAGAAAAAAATACAGCCGCCACTTTTCTATGTCGGCTGATTGATATCCTGTAATACGTTATACAATTGTCTGATTACCGCAGGGGGCGAGGGTGTTTGAAACATATCCTTTTATTTCATCCATAGTACTCTCCGGCATCCCTTTTTAATTTCAGAGCACCCTTCCGAAGAAAGATGCTCTGCAAAATATATTATTTTCTGTCAAGGATAAGTACACCCGAAACAAGTGCGGATTCAAGCAACATTATCAGCATGGTGATAACCGATGATATTCCCCCTTCGGAGCATCCCGAAAGAATGGCAAGAACGATACCGAGCACCATAACGCCAATCTGAAGGAAGGTACCGAGTTTCTTTTTCGTAGCCATTGTACAGCATGAAGCAACGGCTCTGAGCATTGAGGTGGAATTGCCGTCATGGATAAGCTCCGCAGGGAGAGAGTCCGCAACTGCATCCTTTCTTCTCTTGAAAAGACGGCCTGCAACAGAGGAGAGAATCTTGAAATTATCGGGGTTAAGACCGAACTTGGAAGAAATAAGCTGCTCTGTTACGTTTACGTCGTTTGTTCTTACAAGAATCTGAATACCGTTTGATTCAAGCTGTTTAAGATATCCCTTGATATTTTCGTCAACTGCATAGCTGACAACGAACATAGCGGCAAGCTGCTCATTGCAGGCAAGGTAAATTACCTTTCTGCCGTCGTGTGAATATTTGTTTTCAAACTCAATGTTGGGGGCTTTAATATTATGATGAACAAGCATATTTCTGTTACCCAGAAGCACCTTCTGGTCGTAAATCCTTGCGGAAATACCCAGCTTATCCTCATAAACAAGCTCCTTGACGGGAGGAAGTAAATCCTGCCTGCCGTCAATTACCTCTTCAAAGCACTCCTTGAGAGGTCCGCCGGATTTGATTACCATAGCGGCGGCATAGAGAAGCACCACGTCTATACGCATACTCTTGAAGTCCTTCATGCCGTGCATGGTACAGCCCTTACGGTCAAAGATATCCGCGGAATCAAGGACAACCGCATTTGAAGCGGCAATATGCTCTGCGGCATCAATGCTTGTAATCAGAGTACCTTCTTTATTCAGACGTTTATTTGTAACAAACGTAATGAATGCGGGAATGAATTTACCGAATACGGGTGAACTCAGACAGAACGCGGCGGCAAATACGGAAAAACCGTAAAGCACGGAATCAAGTGTTACCTGCTCCATTGCCTTGAAGCCGGCAACCACACCTGCGCCGATTGAGGCGACAAGGGCGCCGATAATCAGATAGAATACGTACTTGTTGTTTTCATCGTTCTTATCCGAATTCTTCATAAAATCTGAGGGGAATTTGCTCTTTGAGGTATAGAGAATTTCCGCATTACCCATGAGAAGTCCTCTGCCCAGTTCAAATATCTCCGATTCGTTGTCAAGATGATGGACCGTATTTATTTCATGCTCATAGCTGAAGGTACATACCGAGAAGTTATCAAGAATCCTGCGGGCATTGAAGACATCGGTAAGCTTACTCAGGAACAGAGCAAATACGGCAACAAGTCCGAAAGCGGGTACCTTTGCATGGAAGGTAGCCGAAACGGTATTTTCAATAAGGGCAATGATAACCGAAATCGCCATTGCGGAATCCGCGGAAATCTTGCCTGTCAGAGTTTCTTTGCAAATATCAAAGAATTTTGAACCGTAGAAGAGAACTGCGACGATGATAAGCAAAGCGTTTACAACCGAAAGCACAACGGAATCTCTTGTAAATAACGCTGTTTCTATATCTGCCTTTTCACAGATTGCGGGAATAATTGCGAGAAGCAGCATAAATAAATCTATACCGCCCATTATGATTGCATTGCGTGTAGCTGCGGAAACCTTTTCCGTCAGTTTTGTGTGAACTCTGTTGCGGTCCGCAAAATCAACGTATTCGCCGGGATAATCCGATACCTTATCGCGGGGTGCTTTCTTCTCTTCCTCTTCAACAGGAAGGTCTTCAACCAGATTTACAAGGTCTTCGGAAAAGTCGCCGGTATCAAATTCGTCAAGCTTAAAGTTCTTCGCCTTCTGCTTGCGTCTCTTCCAGAGACTTTCCTCAACGCTCTGCTCACTGTCCTTAACGGGAATAACGTCATCGGGAATATCAACGAAATCATTGAGAACAATCTGTCCCTCCACGTTTTCGGGCTCGGGGAAAAACTCGACGGGAGCCGCTCCGGGAATGGGAATCGCCTTAGTCTTTGCCTGGTCAATGCTTGCTTCAACATCCTCTGCGGCCATTACAGTAGGCATTGCCTCAAGATTATCCTCTGTTTCGCCCTCTCCCTTTCTCACTACAATACCCGATTTATCATAAGGATATTCGGGGTCCTTATCGTCGTAATTGGGTATTTCAATATCCTCGGGTCTGAGCTTTTCATAGAATTTCTTTCTGTAATCAATGACCTTCTGCTCCTCATCCTTTTCCTCGGGAACGATGTTGGGAGGCATGGGACCCGTTTTTTCCGGCTTGGGAGGTACGGGAGGATATTTATTTTCTACCACGGGAATATCGTCGGGCATAAATACGGTTTCCAGGCTGAAAAGCTCCGGGTCAAATTCATCAAGGGGCTCTTCCTTTTCGTATAAGAGCTGTTGACCGTCAACCTCCGTTCCCGAGAAAATATCCGTCATCTCTTCCGCAAAATCTTCACTCTTCTCCTCGTTAATGGGCTGAACGGAAAACAGTTCCGTATCAAGCTCATTGCCGAAAAGCTGTTTGTATTTTTCGTCAATTTCATTCTCTCTGGATTTACGGGGAGTATATTCCTCTCCGTTTTCCTGAGCAATAAGGCGGTCTATATCATCTGCGGACCATTCCTTTGCAGATGAATCCTCCGTATCGGAAGAAACCGTACCTCTGACCTCGTTGAGTATGGCCTCAAGCTCTTCATCCTGTAAAGCACTGCTGAATATATCATTCATACTATCACCGCCTTATCTGTGCTTGATAACTTCCTCCATCACTACTCCCGCCGCCCCGCACGCGTTACGGCACTTTCTCTCACCCTACATGGGGAGTGACACGATAAAATCGCATTTTTCCTTGACCAGACGGCTTATGCCTCTGCCCTCGGAGCCGATTACAAGAGCGACCTTTCCGCTGTAATCCTGCTTATCCCAGGGGGTACCGTCCATATCCGCACCGTAAATCCAGAAGCCCTCTTTCTTGAGGTCGTCTATGGTTGAAGCAAGATTTGATACTCTTGCAACGGGTACGTATTCCACCGCACCCGCTGAAACCTTGCTGACGGCATAGGTCAGAGAAACGCCTCTTCTTTTGGGAATAATTACGCCGTGGGCACCGCAGGCATCTGCGGAACGGATTATAGCTCCCAGATTATGGGGATCCTCAATTTCGTCACAGATAATCAGAAACGGCTGTTCGTTCTTTTCCTCTGCCGCTGCCAACATATCCTGTATATCAGCGTATTTGTGAGCCGCCGCCCTTGCGGCTATTCCCTGGTGGTTTGCACCGCCGCACATTGCGTCAAGCTTGCGTCTGTCAACGTCCTTGACCACAATACCGTTTTCTGCCGCCTTACCTATTATCATTCCGATAGAGCCGCTTCTGTCACCCTTTGCAACAAAGAGGGTGTCTATCTCTCTGCCGCTTCTGACGGCTTCAAGCACTGCGTTCCTGCCGATAATCAGGTCCTGCTCCTCTTCTCTGTCCTTTTCTGACGGATTCATATTCAAATCTGTCACCCCTTAATCTATAAATCAATACAGTTCTTTGATGTAATTCTCTACGTCTTCTCTCGTTCCCTTGAAAGGGCCGGGTGTTTCCATTTTAAGGGAAACCGTTGCGGTTGCCATAAGCAGTGAATCCTCTATGGAATGCTCAAGACGTTCGTTTATATATGCGGCAAAGGTTGTGTCTCCTCTGCCGGTACGGCCGCTGAGGTTTCTTGATTTGATGGGGCAGGTATAAAAATCCTTGCCGTCATAAATCAGCACCTCGGTGTTATGGGTAATCATTATTTCACGGGCACCCCAGGAATACAGATGCTTTGCGGCTTCCTTACGGTCTGAACAACCCGTGAGGATTTCTGCTTCCGCCGCATCGGTTTTAAGATAAGTAACGTGGGGAAGGCATTCAAGCTTATCTGCCCAATCCTCAAAATGCATCGTTCCGTCGGGGTTTACGTGACGGAGCATTGCCTGAACGTCAACTGCAATGGGAGCTCTCTTTGCCATTGTTTTGATAAGCTCCGTATCAAAATCACCGTATACAAGACCTGCAAGGTGAATAATGTCGCAATCCGCGTCGGGAATTTCGGATGATTTGAACGGGTCGCCCTTTGAACGGTTAAAGCAGGTCCTTCTCTCCTTATCGGCGGTATGATAAATATTTACCATATCCGTACTCTTTTCGGAGGGAAGAGCAATAACGTCCTCCTGAGGGATAACAAAATGCTCAAGACGGTATCTGTCCTTTTCCGCCACCTTGGTAACTGCCAGCACTCTGTGTCCCAGAGCGTAAGCCGAAGCCGAAGAGTAAATAACCGCGCCGCCGACTATCTGAACGGTATTGCCGAGATGGTCGGTGTTTTCGTCAAGGGTTGCGTGACCGATAATCATGGATGTGTATTTAGCCATATTATTACCTCACAAATCAAATTGTAATCAAACTACCTGGAAAATGTAAAATTTAAGATAATCCGTTTCGGGTACGTTCCAGAGAATGGGATGGTCACAGCACTGCCTGCGCACCTCTATCTGTCTGAGCTGAACTCCCGCATCCGCCGCCGCAGATACAAGCATTTTTTCAAACAAATCGCTTCTCATAAAATGAGAGCAGGAGCAGGTGGCAAGATAACCGCCTCTGGGAAGAAGCTTCATTGCTCTGTAATTGATTTCCTTGTATCCCCTCTCTGCGGAATTTATCGTCTTTCTGCTTTTTGTAAAAGCGGGAGGGTCAAGGATAATGAAATCGTAGGGCTTTCCGCCTTTCTTTTCAAGCTCCGGAAGCAGATTAAATACGTCTGCGGCGATAAAATCCATTCTGTCCGCAAGATTGTTTTTTTCCGCATTTTCCCTTGCCATGGCAACTGCCGTTTCGCTGACATCCACGGCGGTCACGTGCTGAGCCCCGCCCATTGCCGCGTTAAGCGCAAAGGATCCGGTATGGGTAAAGCAGTCAAGGACCTTTTTACCTTTTGCAATTTTTGAAATCGCAAGGCGGTTATATTTCTGGTCAAGGAAGAAGCCCGTCTTCTGACCGTTTTCAAAGTCAACGGTATATCTGATACCGTTTTCCGTTATTTCTGTTTTTGTAAGGTCGGTATGAGGTATGCCCTCGTACCAGCCCTTGTATTGCTCCAGACCCTCAAGCTCACGGATTGCCACGTCGTTTCTTTCATAGATGCCGTGAATTTCTTCACCGTATTCACTCATGATTTTCATAAGCGAGGAATAAATCACGTCCTTGATTTTATCTGTTCCGTAAGACAAAACCTGAGTAACGAGGATATCGGAAAATCTGTCAACCGTAAGACCGGGAATACCGTCTGCCTCACCGAACACAAGACGACAGCAGGAAAAATCCTCACCCATAACGGTGCGTCTGTATTCAATTGTATAGCGAAGCCGTCTCTCCCAAAAGGCGGAAGAAAAAGTTTCGTTAGCGTTTGAGGACAAAATCCTTACCCTGATTTTACTGCTCTGACTGAGAAATCCCGTTCCGAGATAAGCTCCCTTTGCGGAAAGAACATCAGTAAGTCCGCCGTTCACAAGGTCGCCGAAAACGGAAATTATTTCCGTATCGTAAACCCAGGGATGACCTGATCTTATTGACTTTTCCGCTTTCGGAGTAACCGTAACAATGGGATAATTTCTGTTTTTCATATATAACTCCCTCTGATATACATGCCCCGTAAATAAAAAGGACACTGCCGGATGTGTGCAGCATTCGGCAGTGCGTTGGGGAAAGAGAAAATAAAAATGAAAAAAGAGGTTGTCAAAATTAAGAAGATATATTTCTATATCTTGACTGCATTTTACAATATAAATGTTGGGCTTTTATTAACCGATTGTTAATAAATTATTAACAGCTTGTAAACGCTTCTTTTTTATTGTACTGCCGAATTATTTACTTTCAAGGAATGCTTTGAAGCCCTTATAGGCCATATAAACGTCTGTCTTTGCAACCACCTCAAAGGGTGCGTGCATTGAAAGAACGGGAACACCTACGTCAACCACGTTGACACCCAGATTTGCGATGTATTTTGCGACTGTTCCTCCGCCGCCCTCATCGACCTTGCCAAGCTCGCCCGTCTGCCAAAGAGTAGCGGACTTGTCAAAGATTGTTCTTACCTTTGAAACGAACTCTGCATTTGCGTCATTGGTACCGCTCTTGCCTCTTGCACCCGTGTACTTTGTGAGGACAATACCTCTGTTGAGATAAGCCGCATTCATTTTGTCGAGAACCGAGGGGAAGGTGGGGTCAAAGCCCGCGTTAACGTCAGCGGAAAGACACTCTGATTTTCTGAGTACGTCTCTGCCGTGAAGTCCTTCAAGGGAAGCGATATCGCCGATAAACTGCTTGAGATATGAGGAATTAAGACCGGTGTTGCCGTCGGAGCCGATTTCTTCCTTATCCGTTACAACGGTAATTGTCGTGTATTCGGGCTTCTTTACCGCCAGAGCCGCCATGATTGAAGGATAGGCGCATACTCTGTCGTCATGACCGTAGGAGCCGATCAAGCTTCTGTCAAAGCCGATATCAACTGCCTTGAATGCGGGTACGGCTTCCAGCTCTGCGGAAAGGAAATCCGCCTCGGTAATGCCGTACTTTTCATTGAGAAGCTTCATTATGTTCAGCTTTACAAGCTTGTCGCCCTTTTCTTTTCCGAAGGGACGGCTTCCTATGAGAATATTCAGCTCTTCGCCCTTGATTACCTCGCTCATGTTACGGTCGTGCTTATCGAGATGGGGAAGCAGATCCGTAACTACGAAGACGGGGTCGCCCTCATCGTCACCAATGCGAACGTTTACGCAGGAGCCGTCTGCTCTGTAAATAACGCCGTGAAGTGCAAGAGGAATTGTGGGCCACTGATATTTTTTGATGCCGCCGTAATAATGGGTTTTGAAAAATCCCAGCTCACTGTCCTCGTAAAGAGGATTGGGCTTCAGGTCGAGGCGGGGTGAATCAATATGAGCGGCAAGGATTTTCGTACCCTTTCCTGCGCTCTGCTTACCGAAGGTGCAGAGAATAAGTGCCTTTTCGTGAACGTTGTAATATACCTTGTCCCCTGCTTTATATTTCTTTGATGAATCAAACTCAGTATAGCCGTTTTTCTCTGCAAGCTCTCTTGTGAAAGCCGCCGCTTCTCTTTCGGTACGGCAGGTATTGAGGTAATTCATATAATCAACACAGAATTTGTCTGCCTTTGCTATTTCCTTTTCGTCACATACATAATTTGCATGTTGCGGTGTATAAAACAATTTTTCGGAAAGAAGCTCCGCTTCTGTTTTTTTGCTCATTTCAGTTTACCTCCGTAAATTCATTTATCTGTCTGCGGGTGTCCTCCGCAGTTTCGTTTCTGATGATAATATCGGAATGAGAAATATAATATTCTTCGTCCCTTTGTGCGTTCATTCTGATGATGGCATCCTTTTCCGATATATTATCTCTCGCCATTATTCTGTTAAGCCGTGTTTCCTTATCTGCAACGATGCAGATTATCTTATCACACACGCTTGTAAGGGGGCTTTCAAACAGCACCGCCGCATCAATTACCGCCGCCTTAAAGCCGTCGCTTTCCGCTTTGTGAACTTCTTCCAGAGTAAGCTCGGTGATTTTCGGATGGGTTATTGAGTTGAGAATTGCGGTTTTTTCTTCCGTTTCAAAGGCCCTTGACGCCAGCAGACGTCTGTCAAGCCCGTTCTCCGAAACGATATCTTCGCCGAATGCTTTTTTAAGACCCTCAAGCACTTCTTTATCCTCAACTGCTTTTCTGGCGAGCAGGTCGGTGTCTATTATATACATTCCCTTTTCCCTGAGCATTTCACACACCGTGCTTTTGCCTGCGCCGGTTTGCCCGGTAATGCCGTAAACAGGAACGGAAATATCAAGATTGATTACTCTGAAAGCGGCTGACCTCAACAGACGGTTATAAACCGCAAGTCCTACGCCCTCGGTGGCAGGACATCTGACAAATGCTGTGGGACATCCCATTGCATCAACCTCACGCAAAGCGTCAAAAATATGCTGTGCCTGGGTAAGACTGTCATCGGATTTACCGTATTCAACGGATTTATCAAAATACTTTCCTTCGCCCTCAAAGCAAACCGCACAGGTTTCTTCCTTGTGGGCTTCGATAAACTTTTTGTATGCCTCAAAACTGCCTTTTACGATTGAAACACGGGCGGCAGGGGCATAATGCTTATATTTCATACCGGGAGAGGCGGCTTTTTCGCCCTCCGCAAGCTTTTCGAAAACGGCGTGAGATATTTCTATCTCACCAAGAACCTCCCGAAGCTGATCGGGAGTAATTCCGCCCGGTCTGAGTAATGCAGGGGGATTTGCGGCAAGGGTGACCACCGTTGACTCAACACCTACGGCACATTCACCGCCGTCGATTACGGCATCTATCCTGCCCTCAAGGTCTTCAATTACGTGAGCGGCTTTTGTGGGACTGGGTTTACCCGAAGCATTTGCACTGGGTGCCGCCAAAGGAAGTCCGCTCTGCTGAATTATGGCCCTTGCGGTAGGATGAGAGGGCATACGGATTGCCACCGTATCAAGCCCCGCACATACCTCGTCGGGAATAAGAGGGGATTTTTTCATTATGATGGTAAGAGGACCCGGCCAGTATTTCTCTGCAAGAGCGTAAGCCCTCGGGTCGATTTTTTCCACAAGGGGCTCTATTTCCTCCATAGAGGAAACATGTACTATCAACGGATTATCCTGGGGTCTGCCCTTTGCGATAAAAATCTTTTTTACCGCCTCTGCATCAAGGGCATTTGCCGCAAGTCCGTAAACCGTTTCGGTGGGTATTGCAACAAGTCCTCCCCGATTCAGAATTTCGGCTGACTTTTTTATATCCTCTTGTTTTTCTGCACTGAGATGAAGCGTTTCCATTTTACTGCTCCGTACTTGCCTTTAATTTTTCCGCCGTGTCGGCAGTTATAAGGGCATCTATGATTTCGTCAAGGTCTCCGTTGACGATTGATTCGATTTTGTAAAGGGTAAGATTTATTCTGTGGTCGCTGACTCTGCCTTGGGGAAAATTGTAGGTGCGTATTCTTTCACTTCTGTCACCGGTTCCCACCTGCGCTTTTCTTTCGCCGGCAATACTGCTCTGCTGTTTCTCGCATTCAATATCCAGCAGTCTTGAACGCAGTACCTTCAGGGCCTTGTCCTTATTTTTGTACTGGCTTCTTTCGTCCTGGCATTCAACCACCATTCCCGTGGGAAGATGGGTAATGCGGATAGCGGATGAGGTCTTGTTTACCTTCTGACCGCCTGCACCGCTGGAACGGAAGGTATCTATCTGCAAATCCGCGGGGTTCAATTCAACATCCACGTCCTCCGCTTCGGGAAGCACCGCAACCGTGGCAGTGGAGGTCTGAATCCTGCCCTGACTTTCCGTTTCGGGTACTCTCTGTACTCTGTGAACTCCGCTCTCAAATTTCAGACGGGAATAAGCTCCCTCGCCCTCTATCATAAAGCTGACTTCCTTGAATCCTCCCAGCTCCGTGGGATTGGAATTGACGGTTTCGCATTTCCAGCCCCTTGCCTCTGCATACATGGAATACATTCTGTAAAGCACACCTGCAAAAAGCGACGCCTCTTCACCGCCTGCTCCGCCTCTGATTTCCACAATGACATTTTTGTCATCATTGGGGTCACGGGGAAGCAAAAGCACTTTGAGTTCCTCACCGCATTTCTCAAGCTTGTCACGGGCTTCTTCGAATTCATCCCTGACCATTTCCTTGAAATCCGGCTCAAGTCCTCCTCCGTCAAGAAGCTCCTTTGCTTCATTCATATCCGCTTCAAATTTACGGTACTCACGGAACTTTTCCACAACGGGAGTCATTGCCTTGATGTCCTGCATTATTTTTTTGTATTCTTCAATATCGGAGGCAATATTCGTTTCGCAGAGCCGATTATTCAGCTCCTCAAAGCGTTTTTCAACCTCTTTTAACTTGTCAAGCATTATTCTTCACGCAGAACCTTCCTGATATTCTTTTCGGCTTTAATACGCTCAATCATTATTTCGTGACCGCACTGAGAACATTTGATGCGAAAATCCGCACCTATCCTCAACACCTGAAATTTATTGCAGCCGCAGGGATGCGGCTTGCGCATCACAAGCTCGTCACCGACTTTTATATCCATAAGTTACCTCTTATGCACTGTAAAAATGCTGTACCCAGCACAGACCCAGCGAAGGATCCGCTTCGGGAGCAACACCTATACCGATGGATTTGAATTCGGGATTCATGATATTTGCATAATGGGTTTCGGACGCCTTCCATGCCGCACATACGGCAGAGGGTGAGGAATAATACCATCCGACGTTCTCACCTATAAGTCCTGAATTGTAGCCGTTCTCGGTAAAGATTGATTTATAGCTTCTTGTATTGGGTCTGATATGACCGTGGGCTTTGGCACCTGCCCAGGCAACCTCCTCTGCACGAACGTTTGCCTGCTCCGTAAGCTTATTGCTGAGAGTAAGGGGAGCAAGCCCGCCCTCGGCTCTCATCTGATTCGTAAGACGGAGGACTTCGTTAATGTAGGATGCATAATTCTGTCTGTTGGTACGGGCGGCGGGAAGAAGCTCACTATAGCTTGCACTGTACGTGGAGCGGTCGTATCTGTCACTGGTTTCCTCGCTGATTACGAATTTCTTTCCGTCAGCCGAGATGCCGTAGGTGGTGGTAACGGTTCTGATACGGTCAACGCCGTATTTCAGGTCGGCACGGGTGACCTTTGTATCCGTGGTGGTCTTGCCGTTATATTTAACAGAAGTCATAACGCTTGTGGTGGTACGGACTGCGGTGGTAATCACCTGAGACACACGCTGAGAGGTGGTTATCTCCGTGGTTTTTACTTCGGTGGTTTCGGTGGCTTTGGTGGTTTCGGTGGTTTCGGCGGTTTCGGATTCCTCTTCTGTGGCTGTTTCCGTTACCATTCGGGTTGTGGACTCTGTCGTTGTTTCTTTTTTTGTTGTATTCTGCTTCCTGCATCTTATTTTTCCGCAGGATGCAAGCGAAAAAATTAAGATAAATATAAGCAGCAGGGATAATAGTTTTTTTGCCATAGTTCCTCCGTGAATATCACCATTTCTTATTGGGACATCTGTTTTTACTGAATGCAGCTCTGAATTCCGGATAACAGCCGCATTTAAGGCAGACGCCGTCAATAAGGTATTCACACTCACCGCAGGCGACAAGTCTGAGATGATATTCATTGCTGTCTGTTTTTTGATCCTGCGGGATTCTTTCAATCCTGCTCTGTATATCCGCAAATATATCCTGCTTTCCGCTTTTCAGCAAAAGACATCTGCGGCATATTCTTTCGTCGTTCATCTTTCAATTATGAATTTCACAATACTGCAGGCAGGAAGAGCTGCTTCAAATCCGTCTGCCGTCATATTAAACGAAGTAAATTCCTCTGTATGAACGTTATTTTTACTGTCAAAGCTGTTGTAAGCGTCAATCTCGCCCGTAAGGATTTCCGCTCTGACCGACTTAACGGCGCTGTCCGCAACCTGACATCTGATTTCGGCGACTTCGGAAGCGGAGGTATTGGTAAGGGTGGAATAAATCACTCCGTTCTCATCCATTGATGCGCTTTCAATAAGCTGGGGCAGTTTATCGCTTTCCGTGCCCTTCTTTTCGGTGGTGATGTAGGAATCAACAAGGGTATTCTCCTGATGGTCCTTAAACATTCTGAATACCCAGTAGGTGGGTGTCAGCACCATTTCCGCTCCGTCGGTAAGTGCCACCGACTGAAGCACATTGACCGTCTGGGCAATGTTGCACATTCTGATTCTGTCGCTGTGCTTATTGAATATATTGAGATTGATTGCGGCAACGACCGCATCACGCATGGTATTCTGCTGATAAAGGAATCCCTGATTGGTGCCCGGCTCCACGTCATGCCAGGTGCCCCACTCGTCAATAACCAGGTCAACCCGCTTTGAGGGGTCGTATCTGTTCATGATTTCAAGGTGTCTCGTGATTATTTCTTCAATGTGATACGCTTTTCTGAGACACTTATAATATTCTTCATGGGTAAACTCCGTGGCACTGCCCTTATGACCCCAGTCACCCGTTACCGTATAGTAGTGAAGAGCAAGACCGTCCATGTGATTTTTGGCGTGCTTCATGAGTTCCTCGGTCCAGTTATAGTCCTCACCGTTGGGACCGCAGGCCACCTTGTATATTCTGTCGTTACCCTCATAATTTCGCACGAAGGTCTGATATCTTCTGTAATTGTCGGCGTAAAATTCGGGTCTCATATTTCCGCCGCAGCCCCAGTTTTCATTGCCGACCGCAAAATATTTAATTTTCCAGGGATTTTCTCTGCCGTTTTGTCTGCGCAGGTCAGCCATGGGTGACTTTCCGCCGAAGGTTATATATTCAACCCATTCGCTCATTTCACGCACACTTCCGCTGCCCACGTTACCCGTAATGTAAGCGTCGCATCCCACCTGGTCGCAAAGCTCAAAAAATTCGTGCGTACCGAAGCTGTTATCCTCTATAACTCCGCCCCAGTGGGTATTGATCATCTTTTTTCTGTTTTCAAGGGGACCGATGCCGTCCATCCAGTGATATTCGTCCGCAAAGCATCCTCCGGGCCAGCGCAGAACGGGAAGTCCCATTTCCTTAAGGGCATCAACCACGTCTTTTCTCATGCCCTTTACGTTGGGAATATCGGAGTCCTCGCCTACAAAAAGTCCCTCATATATGCATCTGCCCAGATGCTCCGAAAAATTGCCGTAAATATCCTTACTGATTTTTGACATTTTTCTGTTGGGGTTAATAAGATATTTTTCCATAGTCGGTCCTCCGATATCATAATATCCCTATTTTACAAAATATTATTATAACAGTATATATTAAATAAATAAAGAGTTTTTTTATATTTTATAAATTTTTTTGCAGTATTTATCCTTGACTTTAACATTGCCCTGTGATATACATTTCATTGTGCGAAAAACAACAAATCTCTTATGAATCAAGGTATATACTATGACTACTACACTTTTTTGCCTGTCGATTTCAATAGCGGCGGGTCTGCTTGTATCCCGACTGTCAAAGCTGCTGGGTTTACCCTCGGTAACGGCATATCTGGTAGCGGGCATCCTTATCGGTCCCTACTGTCTCGGACGAATCGGAATTGATGGTCTGGGATTCATTACAATGGGTCAGGTAAACGAATTCAAAATCATATCCGAAGTTGCTCTTGGCTTCATCGCTTTTTCAATCGGCAATGAATTCCGTCTTTCCCAGCTTAAGGAAATCGGCGGCAAGGCAACCTTTATCGGCATTTTTCAGGCACTTATCGCAACCCTCTGCGTTGACGGTGTGCTTATAGCCCTTCACGGATTTTTAGGCGATAAGCTGCCCCTTTCCATGGCTCTTATTCTCGGCGCAATCGCCGCCGCAACCGCTCCTGCCGCTACACTCATGGTTGTAAGGCAGTATAAGGCAAAGGGCAAGGTTACCGACCTGCTTCTTCCCATAGTTGCCATTGACGATGCCGTGGGACTTATCATTTTCGCGGTTTCCTTCGGAATTGCAAAGGCCATTGAAAACGGCTCCTTCAGCATTATCGGTATCGCGGTAAATCCCCTTATTGAAATCGTGATTTCCCTTGTCCTCGGCTCAATAATGGGTACTGTTTTCACCTACAGCGAAAAGATGTTTTCATCACGAAGCAAACGTCTTTCTCTTTCAATCATGTTCGTAATTCTCACGGTTGCGATTTCTCAGCTTGAGTTTGATTTCGGTGAGGTACATATCGGCTTCTCCTCTCTTCTCGTCTGCATGATGCTGGGCACCATGTTCTGTAATCTCTGCGATTTCTCCGCGGATATCATGGATAAAACAGACCGCTGGACTCAACCCCTTTTCGTTCTCTTCTTCGTACTCAGCGGCGCCGAGCTTGAGCTGAACGTATTCAGAGACATAGCAGTCGTGGGTATCGGTATCGTATATATCATCGTACGTTCCGCAGGTAAATATTTAGGTGCTTTCGCAAGCTCAAAGATAGTTAAATGCGACAATACCACAAGCAAATATCTGGGAATTACCCTGCTTCCTCAGGCAGGTGTTGCCCTTGGGATGAGCTTGACGGTAATGGATTTCGGCACAATCGGACCCATCATCCGCAATATCATCCTTTTCTCGGTACTGATTTACGAGCTCATCGGTCCCGTCTGCACAAAGATTGCTCTTATGAAAGCGGGAGAAATCACCATCAAGCCCGAAGAGAAAAACCGTAAAAATCAGACTGCTCCCAGCAAAATTTAACCGAATACAAAGCAAAGCCGCCTGCCCTTTGGCAAGCGGCTCTTATTATTTGATACAGACTCTCTTCGGAGAGAGTAATTTTTTATGACGACTTATCAGTCGTTGGGAATTCTGCCGAATTTCATAAGGTTTACATAATAGAACGTAATCGCGGCATCTCCGTCCGGGTTGCCGAGGGCATCATAATCCTTCCAGATTTCACTTTCTCTGTAAGAAAGATTGTGAGCACCCGAGGGATCAAAGAAATACCCGCCGTCCTCAACAAAACGGTCTTTTAACTGTGTGAAAAGCTTTACGAAAGTAGCGGCACTGAGATAGGGAACTGCGTCAAATTTGTCCGCAAGTCTCACAAGGTCGCCCTCTCTGTTCTTTTCAATAATGTAGGGTGAGCCGGCGGTAAGGGTGGAAATTACGTTGTAATTATCCTTTACCCATTCGTCTGCGCAAAGCTGCTGAGCAACCATTCCGCCGAGACTGTGACCGCAGAAAACGAGCTTTGAACCCTTGGGAACGTTATCCTCAAGGACTTCCTTAACGTACTTTGTGTAGGCGTTCTCTTTGCTTACGGCACTGGGAAGAGTATTCTTGAATACGTTGACCTGCTTCCGATTCATCTCAACGCCCACAAGACCGATAAGGTAAATCCTCATTGATTTACCGTTTTGCTTAAGGGTTGCGCGTACTACTCTTACGGGAGCGGATTCGTGACCGTCTGCAAGTACGAAATTAAGCATATCCGACGGATTCTTACACACCTTACAGCCCGATGCGTCGTATTCGATTTTATCGGTTTTTGCGTATGCGAATACACAGAAAACGGAGGTCAGCATTACAATCGTCAGTAAGAGTGAAATAAATTTTTTCATTTTTATACCCCTTTCAAAGAAACTTTCGGTATTATATACCCAAACAGGTAAAATGTAAACATTCAATCGTGGACGAATGTCGGTTTTTTCTCAGGTCCGAGGGAAAAATCACATACAGAATTACCGCCGTGACACTGAGCATGGCGGTAATCATCATCTTAATATAAACGGGCATCATTCAATATTGAGAATATCGGAAAATCCGGTAATATCAAATACTTCCCTTACGCTTTCGGTAAGTCCCTTTACCGTCATTTTGCCCTGAGCATTCATCTTTTTCTGAAGCATAAGGAAAACACGCAGACCTGCGGAAGAAACGTATTCAAGCTTTTCCGCACAAATAATAAGCTCTGTGATTTCTTCGGGAATTTCATTTGCCGCCTTTTCAAATTCGGGAGCGGTGGTCGTGTCAAGTCTGCCTTCAAGGGTGAGGGTAAGCAGATTATCCTCAGCATTTTTGATGATATTCATTTTGTTTTCTCCTTATAAGGTAAGTGTATCAACTCTGTCAAGAATTGACTCGATTTCATTTACGTATCCGTCAATCATTTTCTTTATATCAGGTCTGCTTGTGTCGCAGCGGCGAATAGTCCTGCGAAGAACTCTGGTATAGCCCAGCAGAGCCGATTTGTCTCTGACGGTATCAAGGTATTCCTCGTCATCGGTGTTGAAATACAGATGAAGTGTCTTTTCCCAGATTTCAACTCCCATTTCATAGGGAATGCCGATAAAGCTTACGCCGTCAAGAGGGAGCTTGCCGAAATAAAAGCCCTTGTATGCGTTGAATATTGAGCCGAATTCAAAAATGGGGTCACCGTAGCTGAGGGTATCCATGTCTATCAGGAGTACCTCGCCGTTCTGTACCATTACGTTCTTGGTGTGATAATCACCGTGAATCATATGATGATTATCGGGAATAGCGTTCACAAGGGAATTGAGCTTTTCCCATTTCGCGTCGGAAATTATGCCCTTTATGTCACGAACCCAGCCGATTGCCACCTGCTTCATATCCGGCATATCTCCGGGCTGAACCTCGGTGGAGTGTATTTTCTTAAGCAGGTCAACGTACATTTCAACCACTTCGTCAATCTTGCTGCTGTCTGCGGCAAGAATCTTCGTAAAGGATTTTGCGTTGAGAAGCTCAAATACGGAGCCGTAGCTGTCACCGACCTTGACCACGTCATAGGGAATGGCGGTGGGAATGCCAAGCACAAAGGCCTTCCTTGCCAACTCTCTTTCACGGTGAATATCGGGAAGGCAGTCGGGGTTAAGATATACCTTGATGATTGTATCCGGGTCAAGACGGTAAACCTCACCGTTTGAGCCCCTGCCGATTACCTCACAGCCCTCAACGGAAAGCTTGCGGTAAGCTTTTTCTATAGTCATCATTTCCGTGAATCCCGTCATATCAAGGATATCGTAAACCTCGGAATTGACGTTAATCATTTTAAGCTCCGGGTAATTTTTACGCAGTCGGAGGATGATTCTGAGGCCTGCCGAAGAAATATATTCCAGATTTTCCGCGTCAATTACAACGTTTACCGATTGTTTATCGGAGCAGATTGCATTGATTTTTTCCTCAACGGACGGGGCGTTTGCAGAGTCCACACGACCTGCGAGGTTAATATAGAGAACGCAGTCTTTTACTGTTGCGGTAACATTTTCAGCCATTTTCTTTACCTCCGAATAATAAATCTGTTAACATAGTAAATTCCCGGTATGCCGCAGTATCCGATAAATCTCTGAGATGGTATGCAATGGTACGGTAATACCATTCCTGCTTGGATTTATCCTTCTGATTAAGCTGAAGCCAGATATTGTCTCCGTCCTTGAGATATTCTCTGTAAAGCGAGCGGATATTGGAAAGCTTATCCGCCAGCCACATTATCTTTACACTGCGGTCCTTTGTGAATTCAATGGTCATCAGAGAATCCCTTTTTCTGTCCTCCCAGCTTTCGGAGGCAGGGCGGCCGGGATATTTGTCCTCTGTTTCACTGCATACCAATGCATACACCCTTGAGCCGAATAATTCGCGGATTTCCTCCGACTTTACATCGCAGTCCTCCACGGTATCGTGAAGTATTCCTGCCGCAATGGTGCTTTCGTCGATTGTCATTGTTGCAATAATTGCCGCCACCTCAAGCGGATGCAGTATATAGGGAGTGGGGTAAAATTTTCTTACCTGACCCGAGTGCTTTTCGGTTGCGAAAACTATCGCCTTATCTACAAGTTCACTCATATTTTTTCCTCATTGTAAGTATATTGAAGCCCTCTTTATATTCGTATGAAACCTCATCCATGACCTTTTTGGTAATGAAGATTCCCAGGCCGCCCACGTTTCTCTCCTCTGCGGAAAGGGTGATATCCGGCTCTTCCCTTTCAAGAGGATTAAAAGGAATGCCCGAATCCTTAAGGGTGATTACGGCATTCTCCCCTTCGTCCTCAAGGGAAACCTCCACCTTTCCGGCTTCGCCCTTATATGCATAATGGGCAACGTTTACGAATACCTCTTCAAAGGCAACGCCGGTCTGCATTACGGTTTTGGGTGATGCGTTTCTCTCTTCAAAAAATGAAGCCACAAATTCCGATGCCGCCGCCAGGGAATCATCGGAAGCGTCAAACCGCTTCGTTATTATTACTTTTTCGGGTTCATTACCCATATAATCAAATGCCAGCATGGTTATATCGTCAAACTGCTCCCTTTCTTCCGCAAAGCGGTCAACGTCCGCCTTGACAGCCGTCAGAGCTTCTGTAACGTCAAGCTGTGAGTTGGCAGTAAGGAAATCGGCAAGACGGTCTTCACCGTACAGTTTATCCTCCTTGTCGGTTGCCTCCGTAACGCCGTCGGTGTACAGAACGATTCTGTCTCCGGGATTAAGTTCAAATTCCTGCTTTTTGTAGATCATACCGTCCATTCCCGCAAGCACAAGACCTGCACGGGATTTCAGATACTCATATCCGCCTCCCTTTCTGTAGATAAGGGGAGGATTATGACCTGCATTTACGAAATCAACGTGACCCGTTTCCGTGTTCACAATACCCATCCAGGCGGTTACGAACATATCCGCGTCGTTGCCCTCACAGAGCTTGCTGTTGGCCTGAGTGAATATTTCATTTACCGAAAGTCCCGTTTCCGCAAGACTCTTGATAAGGGTTTTTGCCCTCATCATGAACATGGCGGCAGGTATTCCCTTGCCCGATACGTCTGCAATCAGAATGGCGATGTGAGATGAATCAAGCATATAGAAATCATAGAAATCTCCGCCCACCTCTTTTGCGGTATCCATAAGAGCGTAAATATCAAAATCTTTTCTCTCAGGGTAGGGAGGAAATACGGAGGGAAGAGCGGCGTGCTGTATGTTCTTTGCAAATTCCAGCTCCTTGTCAATCCTTGCCTCCGCTTCGCTGATATAACGCTTCAGCGTGGTTACGGTGGAATTTATATCATCCGAAAGGGATGCAAATTCTTCGTTTGAGTGAACGTCAACCACCGTATCAAGGTCGCCCTCAATAATTTTACTCAGACTGTCATTGACCTTATGAAGATTATTGACAACGATTTTTCTTATGACAAGGTAAATCAGAATAAACAGCATGGCAAATATCAGTATTTCCATGAAGGAATTGACATAAACCACGGAGTCACGGGTGGTGTACATTTCGCTTTCAGGCATAACGGCAATCACGTAGAAGCCCTCTACACGTGATTTGACACAAAGGCATTTTTCTTCGTTAAGCTCAATCGTGAAGGACTCTCCGTCCTCCGCTTTAATATCTCTGATGAAATTTCCGTTTGCGCACTCTGTGCCGTTAACGTCACTTACGATATTATATTTTTCGTCGGCGATGATAATATGACCGCTTTCGCCGATATGTCTGTTTTTAGTTATATCCTTGACCTGCTTTGAGATTTCATCCTGGAACATATCCGCATCGTATGCGGTCTGTACAAAGCCGCCGATTTTCAAAGCGACTCCCGCCATTTTTCTCTCGATTTTACTGTCGGAAGCAAGGGGCATATACTCCTGAACGTATTCGCTTGCTTCACCCGTTGCAAGCACCATAAAACGGTTGCTCTGCTGTTCTTCAACGGGTTTATCCGCATCCAAGGTCATGTCAAAGCCCACGTTTTCATCCGTGGCATCGGTGATAATACCCTCGCTGTTGACTATCCAGATATCTCTGACACCGTGCTTTTCGGCAAGTACCTTCAAATCCGAGGTGGGCTCGACTTCGTATTCCTTTGCAACAAGCCGTGTAATTTCAAGCAGATGCTTATCGGAAGCGGCCTTGATTTCCTGCCTGACATCATTGATGTTGGTAGAAAGAAGCTTTACCGCACTTTCCTTTGCAGAGTAAGTCTGAAGCAGCCAGACAAACGCCGTGGATGCCAGAAACGCCAGTACAACAGAAATCAGCATGGGTATCTGGAACTGCTGTGATATATTATTGTATCTTGTTTCTTTCTTGTGAATGCCGGTGGAAATAACCGTAATTGCAAAAGCGGAAGCAAAAACGGAAAAGCCGTTGCAAAGCACCATGGGGCCTACCACAAGCTTTACTATTTCAAACGCCTTGGCGGAGTCCGTCAAATGAGTAAGGAAGAGTACAAGCATGTGTATTATTTCCATAACGCCGCCTGTAATAAAGGCAACCGACCAGGCGGGGCGCTTTCCGTCAAAAATGAATCT
>JAKSQQ010000039.1 GCA_024404015.1 Clostridia bacterium | reverse complement strand
GAGACTTTACAACGAATATCGATTCATATGGTGGAGAAGGTACAGCCATCTTCGCAGCAAATGCGATAGAAATTTATTGCGATGATGCAGAGTAAAATTGAAATTCAGGCAATAGGCATTAACCCTATTTGCCTATACGAGCAATAAGGCAACTCAAGGTTTTAATCGGTTCGACATACCCATTTTAAGGCGAAAACAGGTGTTCCGTCATTCCCTTGTACAGTGGGTGTTGAGTAGGTTGCTCGCCCACGAACCGAGCCATGTGGAGACGGTTGTTCTTTTAAGTCGGAAAAATCCGGATGATTACCCGGAAATAACCCGGACAGCGCACGCCTTCGGGATATGAAACAGATATTCCGTATCCCTCAGGTGAAATCCGCGACTGATATAATCTGCATTCAGTTTATTTCGGATTTGTTTAATTGTTGATTATCAGGTTTCCCCGGCATTGACATACTCCTTTAATTACCGCTCTTGCATGAAAAGGTCAGACCCTAATCGGTAGCGGTGTGCTTGTACTTAACCGCTTCCATAACCCCACGGTCAACAGAGAACTGTTTATAGGTGTCAGAGTACCTGAAGACGGACAGTCAAAAGGAATATCTCAAAGCTCTGTGTCTCAAATATTTAATTAAGCTAAAGCCGTCGGTATATCTCCGATGGCTGTTTTTTTAATTCTTACAGGCGATTTGGGATAAGCTGTGGACTTTTTTGAATTATTATGATAAAATTGATAGGATATTGTTTCAAAAATGAAACTATGTTCATTCAGATGTATAATATGCAATATATAATCCGAATGATACGGTAAGTAAAAATCAACAAGGTGGGGAAACTGATATGTGCAAAAAAATTATAAGTATTTTAATGTCGGTCTTTTTGATAATGGGATGCATTTCCTTTACCGCCCTTGCAGATGAAGACACGGGCACGGTAAATCCCGCAATTACGGAAGAAGAAAATCCCGAAGAGGAAAAAGAATACATACCCAAGGAGCCCTTATCCGTTTCGAGCGGTGTTGAGGCGTTGAGAGGTCAGTTTGAATCGGGTGTTGCTCCCGAAACAGACGGTTTCGCACTTGATTATAAATATTACTCTCCCGTAGGAACAAACGACACAACAAAATATCCACTTTTCATTTTTCTTCACGGAATAGGTCACGGTGACTACGTGGGCTCACAGCTTAATGACAGTGACATGGTTTACTGGTCATCAAAGGAGCTTCAGGCAAGATTTGACAATGCAGGCGGCGGATTCATTCTGATGCCCAGAGCACCCGAGCAGATGATGGTTTACTGGGGTGAAAACCTGGTAAATCCCCTGCGCAAGCTGATTGACGATTTCATTGAATGCCATAAAGACAATATTGACACTACACGTATTTCCATAAGCGGCTCATCCGCAGGCGGCGGTATGGTATGGATGATGCTCAGCGAATATCCCGATTTATTTGCAGGTGCTATTCCCATTGCATCCACCACAATGCCCACAATCTTTGACGTAATGAAAGCTTCAAGCACCTCAATATGGCTTGTTGCAAGCAGTCTTGACCCCATTATCAGTTATCCCTTCAACACTCGGGTAATATGGGGAATGATAAAGTTGACAAACGATAACAAAGGAAATTGCAGACTTTCCACCTTTTCCCGGGTAACTAACCCGGACGGCGGTCTGTCCTCGGACAATCACCATTTGGCAGGTGTCATAACATACGATCTGCATACCTTGAGTGACGGAAAGTATCCGTATCTTGAAACCGTTGACGGCAACGGCAACACGGTAGATTTAACCCCGCCTGCCGGGCTTATCAAATGGATTTCAAATACTTATTCCGATTATAACGGTACACCCTCTACGGAAAAGACTTCAATTATTGAGGGAATCATAAACTTTTTCGTGTCCGCAGGAAGGAATTTCATGTTGTTTTTCGTACACATTTTCCAGGAAATTCTCGGTCTGTAAATGAAAGGGCGGGAATAATAAAACAGCCCTGCCGACATTATAATAAACAACATCAAAAACATAGGACACTTTTCGTAAATCAAATATACAAGTGTGTCCTATTTTTGTTAATATATATAAAAAGCTACAGGAATATTGACATAATGATAAAAGCAGAGTATCATATTTTGTAATTTTATACATTATGTTGTATAAAAAGTATATAAACAATTACAGCAATTCACAGGAGGAAAATCGTGAACACTACAATGATAATCACTTTGTTACTGATTGTCTGCTTCTTCTCATTGATGGTAGTAATCGGTCTCAGGTCAAGAAAACACGCATCCGACGTTGACGGCTTCGTTCTCGGTGCACGTTCGGTAGGTCCGTGGCTCAGTGCCTTTGCATTCGGCACCTCCTATTTCTCAGCGGTTATCTTTGTAGGTTATGCGGGCCAGTTCGGCTGGAATTTCGGCGTTGCATCAACATGGATAGGTCTGGGCAACGCATTCATCGGCTCTCTTCTTGCATGGAGTATTCTCGGCAGAAGAACAAGAATCATGACTCAGTCCCTTTCAAGCAAAACCATGCCCGATTTCTTCGGCAACAGATTCCGCTCCGAAGGACTTAAAATCGCCGCATCCTTCATTACGTTTGCATTCCTTATCCCCTACACCTCATCTCTTTACAACGGTCTTTCAAGACTTTTCTCAATGGCATTCAACGGCGTTGACTACTCGATATGCGTTATCATAATGGCAGTTCTTACCGGTATCTACGTTATCGCAGGCGGTTACATGGCTGCCGCAATCAACGACTTCATCCAGGGCATTATTATGCTTGTCGGCATCGTAGCCGTTATCCTTGCCGTACTCAATGACAACGGCGGTCTTATGGCTGCAATGTCAAGTCTTGCAAACGGCGAAAACGGAGGATGGGAATACGCTTCATTCTTCGGTCCGAACCCCGGCTTCCTGCTGATAGTAGTTCTCCTTACCTCACTGGGTACATGGGGTCTTCCTCAGATGGTAGGCAAGTTCTACGCAATCAAAAACGAGGATTCAATCAAAAAGGGTACAATCATTTCCACCTTATTTGCTATCGTTGTTGCAGGCGGTTGTTACTTCCTGGGCGGCTTTGGCAGACTTTACAACGTAGACGTTGAGGCAGAGGGCTTTGACGCAATCATCCCCGAAATGCTTTCAACTCTCTCCCCCGTTCTTATCGGTATTGTAATCGTACTCGTACTTTCCGCATCAATGTCAACCCTTTCATCCCTTGTACTTACAAGCAGTTCAACAATTACCCTTGACTTCATCGCTCCCATTTCAAGGAAAGAAATGAACGAAAAGAAAAAGATGCTCTTCATCCGTTCGTTCATCGTTGTATTTATTGTTATTTCCGCAGTAATCGCAATCAAGCAGGCAACCAACAAGAGTCTGTTCATTGCGCAGATGATGGGTGTTTCATGGGGCGCACTTGCAGGTGCATTCCTTGCTCCCTTCCTCTACGGTCTGTACTGGAAGAAGACAAGCAAAGCGGCTGTCGTTGTTTCATTCATTTTCGGCGTAGGCCTTGAAGTAATACAGCTTCTCTTCTCAATCGGTGCTATCGCTCCCTCAACAAATCCCGTAATTGCTTTTGTATTCAAGAATTCACTCTACTCCGGCGTTGTTGCCATGGTAGGCGGTCTGATTATCGTTCCCGTAGTAAGTCTTCTTTCACAGAAGGCCGTACCTGCAGATGCAGAGAAGATGTTTGAATGCTACAACGGCACTACTACCGTTGAGGTTACAGACAGTCTCGGTAAATAATAAGCATAAAACATAACTAAGAAGAATTTTGAGGATGAAGACGTTCTTGAAATTCTTCTTTTTTATTGCAGTCATTCACGATTTTTGGTATACTTAACAAGGTGATAATATGACGGTAACATTCAGAAAAGCAACAGAAAAAGATATTGACGCCATTGCAAATATTTACGATAAAATCCATAAAGCCGAAAAGAAAGGAACGCTCACCGTGGGCTGGGAAGAGGGAGTATATCCCGTAAGAAAAACCGCCGTTGATTCATTGGCGAAAGGTGAGCTTTATACGGCTGAAGCTGACGGAAGAACAGTGGGCTCTGCCATATTCAACCACTTTCAGCCCCAGGGCTACGACAGAGTAAAATGGCAGTATGAATACGATGACGAAAAAATACTGGTCATGCATACTCTGACGGTTGACCCGGATTACGGCAAAATGGGAATCGGCAGTAAATTTACTCAGTTTTATGAAGAATATGCAAAGGAAAACGGCTGTCTTGCCCTGAGAATAGATACTCAGGTAAAGAATGACGCCGCGAGAAAAATGTATAAAAAGCTCGGTTTCAGAGAGGTAGGCGTAACAGACGTTTCCTTTAACGGTATTCCCTCGGTACATCTTGTATTGCTTGAAAAGAACGTGAGGTAAGAATGAAAAAAATAAGCACAAAAACCATTATTAAAATAATATCCGAATATCTGATGATGGCCATGGGCTCTGCTATCGCCGCATTTTCCATTGAGGAGTTTCTGCTCCCAAACAAGATACTTGACGGCGGTGTGGTGGGCATAAGCATGATTATCAGCACTCTGATATCTAAAATACCCCTGAGCTTGCTGACGCTGATACTTAACGTTCCCTTCCTGCTGGCCGGTCTCAAAAAAATGGGGAAGCGGTTTGTAATTAAATCCGCATTTTCAATGGCGGTATTTTCTCTCTGCCTTAAATTATTCGCTCCCATTCAGAATGCAACCGAACAGTATCTGCTGGCGGTATGCTTCGGCGGCGTACTTTTGGGTGTGGGTGTAGGACTTGTAATCAGATTCGGCGGATGCCTTGACGGAACGGAAACCGTAGCCATACTGCTGAATAAAAAATTCGGTCTGCCCGTGGGAAAAGTTATACTGATTTTCAACATTATCATATACACGGCGGCAAGCATACTTTTCGGCATTGACAGAGGTATGTATTCTCTTTTGACCTATTTCATTACCTCAAAGGTAATTGACATGGTTGAAAACGGTCTTGATAACGCCAAGGCCGCCATGATTATTACCGACGACGCGGATGAAATCAGCGACAAAATATATCAGAAGCTGGGGCGAACCGTTACAATCATCAACGGAACGGGATTCATAAGCGGTGACAAAAAGATACTTTACTGTGTTATTACATACCTGGAGGTATGGGAATTAAAACATATTATTGATACTGTTGACTCCTCGGCATTCGTTACCATAAGCGACGTTTCCGAAATAATCGGAAATCACATCAAATCCACCGATATTGAACGGATTGAAGATAAAACAGAATAAGTTTAACCCGCCGGAAAGAAATTCACGTTCTCTCCGACGGGTTGTTTTTTATAAGACGTTTTTTATTCAATCGTTTTTTCTTTCTTTTTGAAATTAAGTGATGAGATTACCGTGCCGGTGATTACAAGCACGATTCCCATTGCGGAAGCAAGATTGATTTTTTCGTTAAGAAAGATTGAAGAAAATATTATGGTCACCACGGGGATGGCATAGATATATACCCCGGACCTTACGGGACCTATCATGGCGGTCGCCTTATTCCAGGCAAGGAAGCAGGTACAGGAGGCAACTATACCCAGGAACAGAAGATATAATATGGTTTTCGGGTCGGTAAATCTTGAAAATGAGCCCTCAAATCCGAAAAACGGAAGAGAAATCGCCATTGTCAAAGTTCCCCAGAAATATACGTGTCTCGTAACATACAAGGTGCCGTAGCCCTTATCGGTTACTTTTTTTGCTATATTTGTATTCATACCCCAGGTAACCGCACAAATAAGAGCAAGGAAGTCTCCCAGAGGATTCAAACCGAATTCCGTGGCGCCGTTGAAGCTGATAAGGACTATACCCGTTATGGCAACAGCAAAGCCGATAATGAAATTTATGCCTGGGCGTTTTTCTTTAAGAAAAATCACCGCAAAAAGAGCAATAAAGAACGGATTTGTACAAACTATCGTGCTTGTATTTGAAGCGTAGGTATATTGCATTGAAACGATTTCAAGTACGCCGTAAAGGAACAGACCTATTACGCCTGCCGCAACAAAGAAAAGCTCGTCTTTTTTTGATGCCTTTTCGGGCAGGGGTTCTTTACCCTTAATAAGCCGTGCAAGAGCAAGCAGCAAAAATGCGATTGCGAATCTTGTACAAAGAATCTCCGCCGCATTGAAGGACTGCATAAGCTTCTTTGTAATTATAAAGGTGGTTCCCCATATCAGAACGGGATAAAGAGCGAGCAAATTTCCCGTAACAGCCGTTTTTTTATTCATATAACATTCCATTGCCCTCTCCGTAAAAGAGAGGGCATTCTGTATTATTTAAGCTTTGAAATTGCCCAGGCGGCAAGATCCTCATACACTCTCCTGTTTTCCTTTTCGTTAAGAATCTCATGACGCATACCGGGATAGAGCTTGAGTGTAACATCCTTACAGCCCGCGTTTTTAAGTCCGTTGTAAACCTCTTTGACGCCCTTGCCGTAAGCACCTACGGGGTCTTCCTCACCTGCGGCAAGCAGAATGGGGATATTTTTATTCATCTGCTCATACCATTTAAGAGAAGAAACGGTATTGAGGATAGTGAACAAATCTCTGAAGCCCACGGCTGTGAAAAGGAAGCCGCAATATTTATCGGCAACGTATTTGTCAACCTGTGCTTCGTCTGTTGAAAGCCAGTCAAAGGGAGTACGGGGATTGGGGATTCTCTTATTGTAAGCACCGAAAGCAAGATTATTGATGAAATTGCTCTTGAACCTGCTGCCCTTGATTCTTGCAATCGCACCTGCAAGACCGATTGCGATTGCGGCGGCGGGGTTTCTGCCTGCGGTACCGCAGATAATGGCTGCCTTGATTCTTGAATCACCGGCAGTATAACGGCGGACATATTCTCTGCCGATAAAGGAGCCCATACTGTGACCGTAATAGATTACGGGTACGTCGGGATATTCCTTTTCGGCAAGGTCAGTTACTCTCTTTTCGTCTTCAACGAGAGCATTCCAGCCGCCTTCTTCACCGAAGTAGCCCAGGTCGTCGTCACTCTTTACGCTTCTGCCGTGACCCACGTGGTCATCTACAAAAACCGCAAATCCCTTTTCGCAAAGAAACGAAGCGAAATCCTCGTATCTTTCACCGTATTCTGCCATGCCGTGAGTAATCTGAAAAATTGCCTTTACCCCGTCATCAGGATACCAGCAGCGAATAAAAACATCGGCAACGCCCGAAACCGAGGGGAACGAAAATTCTTTTCTTAAAACTTCCATTTTGATTATCCTTTCTTTATAACTGCCCTGAGGCAATAAATTACTAATTCTGCTTTTCAACTACCTTGTACTCATCATATGGGTTATAGAAGGGACAGTTGAAATTCCCGCCCTGCAAAAACTGATAAAGCTCGTCTTCATCAAGATTTGCTCCGCAGACGTATTCTTCGTATTCTTCGTCATAATCGTAATAAGCGCAGTTTTCACAAATCATTATAAATCCTCCGTTGAGGGAATGACAAGCTCATAGCCGGTATCGTCAACGCCCTTCATCCCCACCTCACGAAGTGCGGGAGCAAAAAAGAGGCCCAGAGCTCTGCCCGAAGGAAAAATATCCGAAAGGGGCTTCATAACGAAAGCCCTTTCAAGTATTCTCGGATGGGGAACGGTAAGCTCAAAATTTTCATTTCTGTAATTCTCATACAAAAGTAAATCCAAATCTATTACACGGGGGCCGTTTTTCTCCGTTCTGAGCCGTCCCATTGCCGCTTCAATACCTAAACACTCCCCAAGTAAAACCTGAGGCGACGTGGAAGTATCCACAAGCACAACGGCATTATAAAATCTGTTCTGATCTGTTTTACCCACCGGGTCTGTTTCGTAAACACCGGAACCGGCGATTATTTTAAGATTAGGCAGACGGGAAATGTGACGAAGTGCCTGATTGAGATTCATTATGCGGTCGCCCATGTTGGTGCCCAATGCTATTACTGCCTGACTCACATTTTCACCTTCCTACAGTTATTTCCACAGCCGTGTATTCAAAATCCGCTTTGATGGGTGCCTCCGGCTTTTTAAGAAGCACGGTCACGGATTGAATTTTGTCAAACCTTTCAAGAAGCCCGTCTGCGACACGCTTTGCCGCTCTTTCAATAAGGTCATCCTTCTGAAGCAGGAATATCCTTGTGGCTTCCTTAATTATCTTTGCATAGCTTACCGTGTCCTCCACATTGTCGCTTTCGCAGGGAACAGTCAAATCCACGTAAGCGGTAATGTCAAGAATAAAATTCTGACCATCCGTCTTTTCTTCGGGATTAACACCGTGGTAAGCATAAAGCTTAAGACCTTTTACGATTATTTTATCCATTTCAGACCTTCCTGTAAATTGCATCCGCCACTTTTGCCGAGGCAACCGCGGCAGCTACGTTATGTACTCTTATGATATCCGCTCCGCCCTCAATGGCAAGTGTATCCGCCGCCGAGGTGGCATAATCAATAAGAGAAAAATCGCATTTATTTATGAAGCGCTTTCTTGAAATCGCCGCAAGCAGAGCATAGCCCTCAAATTTTGTCCAATGCAGGTTATCAAGAAGCTCATAATTATCTTTTTCCGTCTTTCCGAAGCCGAAGCCGGGGTCAAGACAGAGATTCTCTTTTTTTAATCCGCATTGAGCCGCCTTTGAGATACATTCCATAAAGAAGTTTCTTACCGCAGTCGCCACGCCGTCCGGATAACTTACGGTATCGGAAGCTCCGCAGGGATTATGGGTTACTATATATCCTGCGCCGTATTCATTCACCTTTGAAGCAATTTCGGAATTGAACGTACCGCTTACGTCATTTATGATAACTGCTCCGTTTTGGAGAGCATATTCGGCACAGAGAGGATAGAAGGTATCAACTGAAACGGGAACGCTGATTTTACCCTGTAAAGCAGGCAGTACCTCTTTTAATCTGATAAGCTCTTCCTCTTCGGTCAGAATTTTACTGCCGGGTCGGGTTGAATTACAGCCCACGTCTATTATATCTGCACCCTGCTCCTGCATAAGCAAAGCGTGTTCAACCGCTTTTTCGGGAGTATTATACAAACCGCCGTCGGAAAAGGAATCGGGAGTGTAATTCAGTATACCCATTACGTAGGTTTTTTTGCCCAGAGGCAAAGTGAAATTACCTGCTTTGAACATCAGTCCCTGCCTCCTGTAAGAAGTGAAAGAGCTTCCGCTCTTGTCTTGGTATCTTTTCTCATTATTCCTCTGAGAGCCGAAGTGCGGGTTTGTGAGCCCGACGCTCTTGCACCCCGCATGGTCATGCACAGATGCTCCGCCTCAATTACCACTGCTACCCCCTGGGGATGAAGATTCTCATCAAGAAAATCCGCTATCTGTGAGGTAAGGCGTTCCTGAAGCTGAGGTCTTTTGGCGAAGGAATCAACTATCCTTGCAAGCTTGGAAAGGCCGATTACTCTGCCGTCTGAAGGGATATAGGCAATATGCGCCTTACCGATAAAAGGAAGCAAATGATGCTCGCACATGGAGTACATGGGAATGTCTCTGACGATAACCATTTCCTCACTGCCCTCGTCAAAAAGCTTGAGGTGTCTTTCGGGGTTGTCCTCAAGGCCTGCAAAAATTTCCTCATACATTCTTGCAACTCTTGCGGGAGTTTCAACCAAACCGGGTCTGTCGGGATCTTCACCTACGGCGATGAGAATTTCTCTGACCGCATTTTCTATTCTTTCTTTATCCACAAAATCGTCTCCTGTCAATCAAACGAAAAAGTAATCGTATAGAATTTATCGTCGGCAATGTAGCCGTTCATCCGTCGGGAAAGTCCCGTTCCCGAGTCGGAATGCACTCCGTCAAGCACTCTGAATATACGCTTATTCGTAATAAGACTTGAAAAAGCGTTATTGTATGAATTTTCGTTTACAAAGTCAACGGTAATCTCTTTTTCGCCCGAATTATATCTTTCAAGCAGCAGGGTCCTCAATTTTGATTCGCAGCTGCTGTCATAGTTTTCAAATCGCATACTCATTTTTACATAGTAGTTTTCGGCGGTGGCGGTACAGCCGGGGTCAATGGAAAACTCACTGTGATTTGATGAGATTTTATCGTCTGTTATGTTGAAGTAGGTGTACATTCTGATGTTGGAATTTTTCTTTGCAACGGGGTCGTCCCAGGTACAGTCAAGATGATACCAGTCACCGTTGATTTTGACTAAATTCCACATATGGTCTCCCGGAATACCGTCGGAGGGGGTTGCCTTGCCGCAGATAAGAGCACTTTCTATGCCCACTCTGTCAAAAAGATACTTTGCCGCCTTTGAATATCCCTCGCAGGCCGCCTTGCCGTTGATAAGGCATCCGTAGGATGAGGAATAGATATAATCCTTCTCCTCTATCTTATAGGAGCAGGAACGGACTATTCTGTCGTGAATTTCAAGCTCGGTTTTGAACTGATCCCCCGTGTCGGAAAGGGAAGCGATAATCATATCGGTTTTTTCCTTGAATTTTTCCTTTGCGGTTTCGTATTCCTCGGAAGTCATAATATACTCAAATGAGATAAATACGTTCCACAGCTCCGGCTTGAGGGTACATTTACGCCCCACAAAATACAGGTCGGGATTGTCGTTAAGGATTGCCTTGAATACCTCGTCAAGCTCCGTCTGGGTAAGGTTGGGAACAAGTATCTTTTCCGGCATTTCGTATATATGCTCAATAATGAGATTATACGCCTGCTTTTCAATTGAGGAAAGCTGATAGAAATAAGTCTTGTAGGGACTGCCTGCCCCGGAGGGCTCAACATTCCCCACGTATTTATTTATCAGCGGGGGCTGTAAATCGGGAAATTCCGTTTTCAGCACGGCATATCCCGTCAGCAGAATAGCAAAGATGGCAAGAATGCCGATCAGTGTTTTTTTCATATTATTTACCAAAGCCGGAGGGCTCCGTTATGATTTTCGCCTCCTGAACGCCCGCATTGAACATATCGTAAATGAATCGTGAGGACGCGGAATAATCCACAACGGAAATATCCGTAATCAGAATATTGGCAATGTTGGAATAGAATTTTTCGGTTCTGTCCACATTGTCGGGATTGATGGTATTTTCAAGTATTTTTATGATGACCTCGCTGCGCATATCCGCGGCACCTGTGGAAATGAAATTGGTGTAGCAAAGATACTTATAAAGCTGGTCGCCTTTAAGGGTGTTTTTACCTGATGAGAGAATCAGATTATAGTCCCCTCTGTACTCAATGGCCTTTGAAAGTTTTACGGTTACCGAGCCCAGAGTGTTAATCATCTGCTTGAAGCTTTCCGTATCTGAACCGATATAGGAATTGAGCTTTATATCGCACATGATTTCAACCGCCGAACGCAGTCCGCTTTCGCCGTAGGTGGTAAAAATCTCGGCAAGAGTACGGTACTGACCGTCAAATTCAACCTTGTCGTCAATTGAAGGAGAATAGACGGAATATTCACCGGCAGGTACTTTGGCATCAACCACCCAGAGGAAGCACAGGGCATTGGTTTTGGAATCCTTACTCCAGAAAAGAAAACGTCTTTCTTCGGATTGGGTATTCACTTCCTCAACCACTTCATCGGAGGTTTTTTCTCCGCCCAGTGCCGCCTTGAAATCATAGTTATTTTCTTTCAGTATGGAAAGCATGGAGAAAACCGCAATACAGACAAGGGCAACAACAAAGGTAATCACAAAGCCCGTCTTTTTGGGATATCTTTTTCTTTCCGGCTTGAATCTGACTTTTTTGCTCATAATCAATCACACATTTATTAAGATTGCCGCACTTTCGGCATCAAGATATAAATCCTTCCTCTTTACCCTCTGACCCGTAAGAGATTTGAAGCCGTCAAAGGGAAGGGTATAAACGATGGAATGGGGATTTCTGTTTGCAACGACGATTATTCTCTCTCCCCTGCCCGCTCTCATATATGCCACGCAACCCATGGCATCCGAAATCGGAACAAAATCGCCGTCAATGAATACGGGATGCTCTTTACGGATTTTACCGAGAAATCTGTACCATTCAAGCAGGTCTTCGTCTTCCTTGCCGTATGGATAGCATCCTCTGTTGAAGGGGTCCACTCCGCCCGTGGCACCGACCTCGTCACCGTAATAGACGGAGGGTATGCCCGGAAGAGTGAACTGCATTGCGGAAACAAGCCGTAAAAGACGTTTTCCCCTTGCGGTTTCTTCATCAGTCATACCGCCTCTGTATCTGCTGAAGTGACTGCTTTCGTATTTATCAAGAGTTCCGAGACGGTTGAGGATACGGCAGGTATCGTGAGTGCCGATATGATTCATAAGCACGTCAACCACACACTTGGGATAATTCTCGCAGATTTCTTCAATTCTGTCGTTGAAGCCCTCGGAAATACCCGTTACTCCGAATTCCGTAAGGGCATCCGAAAAGGGATAATTCATCACGGAATCAAGCTGTCTGCCCTGAAGATATCTCCTGCGTCTGCCGTAGCTGATTTTATCGGAAGCATCCTCCCAAACCTCACCGATAATAAGGGCATCGGAATCCTGCTGTTTTACCCGGCACCGAAGGGCATCAAGGAATTTGTCGGGAAGCTCATCGGCAACATCAAGCCGCCAGCCGGATGCTCCGAGAGACTGCCATTTACGAAGAACGAAGCCGATATATTCAATATAGTTGTCATTTTCTTCGTCAATTTCGGGAAGAATATCCACTCCCCACCAGCAATCATATTTATCGGGATATTCGGTGAATTTATACCAATCGGCATAAGGTGAATTTTTATCGTTATAAGCACCGCCGTCACCGTAGGTACGGTTTTTATTGAAGTATTTACTATCGGAGCCGGTATGACTGAACACACCGTCAAGTATAATATCAATACCCTTTTCCTTTGCTTTGGCGCAAAGACGGGCAAAATCCTTTTCGTCACCGAGAAGAGGGTCAATCTTTTCGTAATCCGCAGTATCGTAGCGATGATTTGAAACCGCGCTGAATATGGGATTGAGATAAATCACGCCCACACCCAGAGAGGCAATATAACCAAGACGGCTTTCAATACCTTTAAGGTCACCGCCGAAGAAATCGTACTTAACGATTTTACCGTCTTCGGAGGGCTCCCAGCAGGGGTCGCCGCCCCAATCGTCACGGATAATTCTGTCGGGTCTGTCTGAAACCTTCTCTTTTTCTCCCCTGCAGAATCTGTCGGGAAAAATCTGATAGATAACAGAGCCCTTGATTTTGTCGGGAGTGGTGAAATCCCTGTCATAGACGGTAAACTGAAAATCTCTGCCGTCAGAGGAAATACGGCTCATTGAAGAATCAAAACGGGTAATACCGTTACTGCTGTAATCATTGCGTATTTCAAATCTGTACCAGTAAAGACCGCTTTCATCGGGGGTAAAACGGACAAGCCACCATTCCTCGTTCATTCCCTCCATGCAATGCCATTCCATGGGAATATCACGGTACCAGCCGTCATCTCTGTGAATTTTAAGCACGCTTTCCCTGCATCCGAAGCTCCTGGGGAGAACGATTCTGAAGGTTATTTCCGTACCCTGAGGAACTGCGCCGTAGGGAGATTTATGATATCTTAACCTTGAATTATACGGAATGAAATCCATTTTGAAGCTCCCTCCGGGGTGATATACGCATCTGCGGGAATTTTAGAAAAGCCGATAAACAAATCGGTAAAAAAGTAACCGATACAGATAAGTGCCGCAATGCAGATAACTATGAGAAAAATTCTGATTGCCTTTTTAATTTTAAGCTTATCCTCAAAGCTCATACCGTTGCCGTATTCGGAAGAAAAGGGCGTAATCGCTTCACGCTGAGAGGGCTTGAGTGCTTTATTGTTTTTCTGCATTTTTTCACTTCCCGTCAGAATAATTTTGTACCCGTAAATCCGAGAAATCCCAGGGAAATCATACCCACGTAAAAGAACATTGCGGGAGTACCCTTGAACACATCGGGAATATGTTTATTTTTTTCAATGGCTCTGGCACCGCTTCCGATAAGGGCGGCGGCAAGTACGAAGGCAAAGCCCGCTCCAAGTCCCGAGCCGATACAGTCAGCCGTTGAATATGCCGCAGAATCGTTGATATAGGGTACTGCAAGCACAAGAGTATTAAGGGCGGCTATACCTAAAATACCCATAAGCTCCTTATCATTGACAAGGATATTGATTACCACCGCAACCGCGATATAAAGCAGAGCAAGAATACCTGCATAAACCGCCGCTTTCATGATTGAGGAGGTTACGTTCTGAAGATGAGAGCCGATAAGATTGCAGGCAACACTTGTTACCGTAGAGAAGCCGGAAATCATAACGGCAAATCTGATAAAGGTATT
>JAKSQQ010000038.1 GCA_024404015.1 Clostridia bacterium | reverse complement strand
AAACTTCGATTCCGTTTGTAAGACGAACTCTGGCGATCTTACGAAGAGCTGAGTTGGGCTTCTTGGGAGTAGCAGTTTTAACAGCGGTGCAAACGCCGCGCTTCTGGGGTGAATCCTGATCGGTCATAATATTCTTCTTGGAGTTCAGTCCCTTTAAGAGTGCGGGTGCTTTGGGCTTCTTTTCGAGTGTCTCTCTGCCGTTACGAACAAGCTGATTAAAGGTAGGCATGTATTCTCTCCTTTCTTAAATAATCTGTATGTGCAGGATTTCCCGAACAATCGGGAAATCCGATACACCACAATTTGGTATTTTATCACAGGTTGCCCTGCCTTGTCAACACTTTTAACAAGAATCAGTCAATATTTTCGTCAATATTTACAGACTTTTTTACGGGATATGCCTTCGCCTCGCCGTAACACTTCATGCCGGTACCTGAGGGCAGAAGCTTACCGATGATAACGTTCTCTTTAAGACCGAGAAGTCTGTCTTCCTTGCCCTTGATTGCAGCATCCGTAAGAACCTTTGTGGTTTCCTGGAATGATGCGGCGGAAAGGAATGATTCTGTTGCAAGTGATGCCTTTGTAATACCGAGAAGTGTGGGAACTGCCTGAGCGAGTACGGGTTCCTCACCCTTTGACTCTGCTTCCGCCTTGATGCGGGCATTCTCTCTGACGAATTCCTGTCTTTCAACCGTCTGGTCGGGTAGGAATTTGGAATTACCGGGCTCGGTAATTCTGAGCTGACGCATCATCTGACGTACGATAACCTCGATATGCTTATCGTTGATACCAACGCCCTGGAGACGGTATGTCTTCTGAACTTCTCTGATAAGGTAATCGTGAACGGCGTCAACACCGAGAATGGCAAGGATATCCTTGGGATCCTGCGCACCTTCGGTAAGCTGGTCGCCCTTCTTGACCTTGTCACCGTCTGTTACCTTCTTCTTGAAGCCGTAAGGAATAAGGTATGCCTTTTCCGTACCGTCTTCTGCGGTAACGACAACGTGGTCTGAATTCTTTATCTTTCTGATACTTGCGACACCGTCGATTTCACTCATGATTGCAAGTACCTTGGGCTTGCGGGCTTCAAAGAGCTCTTCAACTCTGGGAAGACCTGAAGTAATATCCGACTGGTCTGCGGCACCGCCGGTGTGGAACGTTCTCATTGTAAGCTGAGTACCGGGCTCACCGATTGACTGAGCAGCGATGATACCTACTGCTTCACCTACGGTTACGGGTCTGCCGGATGCAAGGTTCTTACCGTAGCACTTGATACATACGCCGTGGTCGGATTCGCAGGTAAGAAGTGAGCGGATTTTAATCATGGGCTTGGAATCTTCTTCAACCTCGCCCTTTGCAACCTTGGCTGCGTGCTCTTTCTTAACTGCGGCGGCAACCTTGTTTGCAATGTCGTCTGTCATAAGCTCATCCTTGCTGCAGATAAGAGCACCGGTTTCAAAATCATAATAATCTTCAAAGAGGTATCTGCCGGAAAGGCGTTCCTCAATGGATACGATTTTTCTTGAATCCTTCTTCTTTTCGTCGTCGAAGATATCGTAGACGTTGATACCGTCACTGCAGTGGCGGGCTTCCTCGCGGATGATAACATCCTGAGGAGCGTCAACGAGTCGTCTGGTAAGGTAACCTGAGTCAGCTGTACGAAGAGCGGTATCTGCAAGACCTTTACGTGCACCACGGGCTGAAATGTAATATTCCAGAATGTTAAGACCTTCACGGTAGTTAGCTCTGATGGGGACTTCAATTACCTTACCTGAGGTGTTGGCAATAAGTCCGCGCATGCCGGCAAGCTGACGAAGCTGTGAGTCATTACCACGGGCGCCAGAATCAAGCATGATGTTGATGGGGTTGTAAGCGTTGAAGTTTGCTTTCAGCTCCTGGAATACGCTGGCTGAGCAATTTTCCCATACCTTAAGGGTTTCCTTTGAACGTTTTTCTTCGGTAAGGAATCCTCTGTCGTAAAGCTTTCTGACCTTTGCAACGTCCTCGTCTGCCTTCTTGAGGATTTCCCATTTCTTGGGAGGAATGGATGCGTCGCAAACTGCAACGGTAAGACCTGAATAAGTTGAATACTTATAACCCTGTGCCTTGATTTTATCAAGAACGACTGCGGATACGGACGTGCCGTGAATCTTGATGCAGCGGTCAATAAGCTTACCCAGTACCTTTTTATTTACTTTTTCATTTATTTCGGGTGTGAAGAGATTTTCGGGCTTTGTTCTGTCAATGAAGCCGAGATCCTGAGGAATGGGCTGATTGAAGATGATACGGCCGAGAGTGGTTGTCTCAAGGCGGGTAATCATTTCGCCGTTGAATTCCTTGGACATACGGATTCTGATGTGAACGTGAAGACCGATATCGCCTTCATCGTAAGCCATAACGGCTTCATTTACGGAGCCGAAGGTCTTATAGATGATAACGGGATTGCCGTTTTCGTCAAGGATAAGGTTGCCCTTTTCATCCCTTGCCTGAAGAGGAGCACCGGGCTCGCAGGGATTCTCGGGATTGTAATCGTCGTTTTCCTTATTATTATCATTAATCATTGTAAGATAGTAGGAACCGAGGATCATATCCTGAGTGGGAACGGTAACGGGCTTACCGTCTGAGGGCTTGAGCAGGTTGTTGGCTGCAAGCATGAGGAATCTTGCCTCTGCCTGTGCCTCTGCCGAAAGAGGAACGTGAACAGCCATCTGGTCACCGTCGAAGTCGGCATTGAAGGCGGTACATACAAGGGGATGAAGCTTGATAGCTCTGCCTTCTACAAGTACGGGCTCAAATGCCTGGATACCGAGGCGGTGAAGAGTGGGAGCACGGTTAAGCATTACGGGGTGGTCCTTGATAACGATTTCAAGAGCATCCCAAACCTCGGGTACTGCTCTGTCAACCATCTTACGGGCTGACTTTACGTTGCCTGCCTTCTCGGTTTCAACAAGTCTCTTCATGATGAAGGGCTTGAAAAGCTCAAGAGCCATTTCCTTGGGAAGACCGCACTGGTAAAGCTTCAGCTCGGGACCTACAACGATAACGGAACGGCCTGAGTAGTCAACACGCTTACCCAGAAGGTTCTGTCTGAAACGTCCCTGCTTACCTTTAAGCATATCGGAAAGAGATTTGAGAGCTCTGTTGGAGGGACCTGTAACGGGTCTGCCTCTTCTGCCGTTATCAATAAGAGCGTCAACAGCTTCCTGGAGCATTCTCTTTTCGTTTCTGATGATGATTTCGGGAGAACCGAGCTCAATGAGCTTTGCAAGACGGTTGTTTCTGTTGATAACACGTCTGTAAAGGTCGTTGAGATCTGATGTTGCGAAACGTCCGCCTTCAAGCTGTACCATAGGACGAAGCTCGGGAGGAAGAACGGGAATCACATCCATAATCATCCACTCGGGTCTGTTGCCCGAAAGTCTGAAGGATTCAACAACTTCAAGTCTTTTGAGAATCTTGGCCTTCTTCTGTGTGGAAGCGGTTTCAAGCTCTTCCTTGAGTTGAACTGAGAGTTCGTCAAGGTCAATACCTGCAAGCAGTTCCTTGACTGCCTCTGCGCCCATACCTGCCTTGAAGTCGTCTTCGTATCTCAGACGGTACTCTTCATAATCCTTCTCTTCAAGTGTTTGGCACTTTTCAAGAGGTGTGTCGCCGGGATCGATAACGATGTGCTTTGCAAAGTAAAGAACACGTTCAAGATCCTTGGGAGATATATCAAGGATAAGACTCATTCTTGAGGGAATACCCTTGAAATACCAGATATGTGAAACGGGAGTTGCAAGCTCAATGTGGCCCATTCTTTCACGGCGGACCTTTGCTCTTGTGATTTCAACGCCGCAGCGCTCACAAACCTTGCCCTTATATCTGACCTTTTTATATTTACCGCAATGGCATTCCCAGTCCTTTGTGGGTCCGAAAATCTTTTCGCAGAAAAGGCCGTCCTTCTCGGGCTTGAGGGTTCTGTAATTTATTGTCTCGGGCTTCTTGACCTCACCGTATGACCATTCTCTGATGGTCTCGGGGGAGGCAAGGCCGATTTTTATGGATTCAAAAGTGAGATTGTCGTTAGATTCAATAATATCCATTAACGATGCCCCTTCCTTAGTTTATTTTTAACGGAGATTAAAATTCTTCCTCTGATGAGGAGTCGAAGTCAAATCCGAAATCCATGGAATCGCCGTCATCAAAGTCGATGTCATCTTCCATGATTCCCACTGCACCCGCATAGAAATCTTCATCTGAATCTTCGTCGGATTCAAAGATGTCGTTTTCAAGACTGTCTTCATCAATACCGAAGCCGGCCTGATTCTCTGCATCGTTTACATTCTCGAATGCTTCCTTGTGATCATCTGCCGATGCGGGGAAGTCACTGTCAAATGAGGTGCGAAGATCGATTTCTTCACCGTTCTTGTCAAGGACCTTGATATCAAGAGCAAGTGACTGAAGCTCTTTTACAAGTACCTTGAACGCTTCGGGTGTACCGGGATTGGGAACATTGTCGCCCTTTACGATTGCCTCGTATGTGGCAACACGTCCGTTGGTATCGTCTGACTTGACTGTAAGAATCTCCTGAAGGGTATATGCTGCGCCGTATGCTTCAAGTGCCCAAACTTCCATTTCACCGAAACGCTGACCGCCGAACTGGGCTTTACCGCCGAGGGGCTGCTGTGTAACGAGTGAGTAGGGGCCTGTTGAACGGGCGTGAATCTTATCGTCAACAAGGTGATGGAGCTTGAGATAGTACATTACGCCGACTGTTACGGGGTTATCGAATTTACGGCCCGTACGTCCGTCGTAAAGGACGGTCTTACCGCTCTGGTCAATCTTGTAAACCTTGGATTCGTCAAATTCATACTTGCTTTCGTCGAACTCTTCACCGTGGGCTTCTGCATAAGCTTTTGCTGTGGCGGCTCTCTGAGCAAGCTCTTCCTTCGCCTTAACGACTGCCTGTTTGTTGGCCTCTTCGAATGCATCGTGGATGTCGGCTTCGTGAGCACCGTCGAATACGGGAGTCATAACCTTGCAGTCAAGTGAACGGGCTGCAAGACCAAGGTGAACTTCAAGTACCTGACCGATATTCATTCGGGAAGGTACGCCGAGGGGATTAAGTACGATATCAAGAGGAGTACCGTCGGGAAGGAAGGGCATATCTTCCTGAGGAAGGATTCTTGAAACAACGCCCTTGTTACCGTGACGGCCTGCCATCTTATCGCCTACGGAAAGCTTACGCTTCTGGGCGATGTAGCAGCGGACTACCTTGTTTACGCCGGGAGACAGCTCGTCGCTGTTTTCCTTTGTGAATACCTCAACGTTGACGACAACGCCGTAGGTACCGTGGGGAACTCTCAGGGAAGTATCTCTGACTTCCTTTGCCTTTTCACCGAAGATGGCATGAAGCAGTCTCTCCTCGGGAGTCATTTCGGTTTCGCCCTTGGGTGTAACCTTACCTACAAGGATATCGCCGGAACGAACTTCCGCACCGATGCGGATGATACCTTCTTCATCAAGATTTGCAAGAGCATCCTCACCGGTATTGGGAATGTCTCTCGTGATATCTTCAGGTCCGAGCTTGGTATCTCTTGCTTCGGTTTCATATTCCTCAATGTGAATTGACGTATAAACGTCGTCACGAACGAGTTTTTCATTGATAAGGACAGCGTCCTCGTAGTTGTAGCCCTCCCAGGTCATGAAGCCGATGAGAGCATTCTTGCCCAGTGCAACCTCACCGTGATCGGTGGCGGGGCCGTCGGCGATTACTTCGCCTTTTTCAACTCTCTGTCCTGCGGAAACGATAGGTCTCTGGTTATTGCAGCAGGCCTGGTTGGAACGCATGAACTTGATTATTTCGTATTCTCTTGTTTCGCCGCCGTCCTCAAGGACTTCGATACTGTCTGCCGAAACCTTGGTAACAACGCCGCTTTCCTTTGCCAGAACGCAGACGCCGGAGTCAACGGCTGCCTTGTATTCCATACCGGTACCTACGAGAGGAGCGGTGGTCTTGAGAAGGGGAACTGCCTGCTTCTGCATGTTGGAGCCCATGAGTGCACGGTTAGCGTCATCGTTCTCAAGGAAGGGAATCATTGCCGTTGCAACGGATACAACCATCTTGGGAGAAACGTCGATGTAGTCTGCCTTTGCGGGCTCGCACTCAAGGAACAGGTCTCTGTATCTTGCGGAGATTCTGCTGTTAATGAATCTGCCGTTTTCGTCAAGGGGCTCGTTTGCCTGTGCAACAACGAAATCATCCTCGGTGTCGGCAGTCATGTACTCAACTTCGTCAAGTACACGGACGTCGGTGATTTTTCCGTCTTTGTCATAGGTCTTTTCAATCTTTCTGTAAGGTGCCTCAATAAAGCCGTATGCATTGATTCTTGCATAGGTGGCAAGGTATGAGATAAGTCCGATATTGGGACCTTCGGGAGTCTCAATGGGGCACATTCTGCCGTAGTGTGTATAGTGAACGTCACGGACCTCAAATCCGGCTCTGTCTCGGGAAAGACCGCCGGGGCCGAGGGCTGAAATACGGCGCTCGTGTGTAAGCTCTGCAAGGGGGTTATTCTGGTCCATGAACTGTGAAAGAGGTGATGAACCAAAGAACTCGCGCATTGCGGTGGTAACGGGACGGATATTGATGAGGGACTGGGGAGTAATCTTCTCATCCTCCTCCTGTGCCTGGATAGCCATTCTTTCACGGACTACTCTTTCCATTCTGGAGAGACCGATCTTGAACTGGTTCTGGAGAAGCTCACCGACAGAGCGGATACGTCTGTTGCCCAGATGGTCGATATCGTCAATGTTGCCTACGTGTTTTGTAAGGCAGTTTACATAGTTTACGGAAGCATAGATATCGTCCCTGATGATGAACTTGGGAATAAGGTCATCACAGCGGTTTTTCATTTCTTCAAGGAGGGCTTCCTTGTCGTCGCCGCACTTTTCAAGGACTTCAGCCATTACGGAATAGCGTACCTTTTCGTTGATGGCGATTGCATCAAGCTCTTCTCTTGTGATTGAATCGGGAAGAACTGCCATGGGCTCTACCATGCGGTTGGAAACTACCGTAAGCTCGCTGCCGTCTTCACATTCAACTACTACTCTCCATACGCCTGCTGTTTCAAGCTCGTTTGCTCTTGCTCTGGTAAGTACCTCACCGGGCTCTGCAAGAAGCTCGCCTGTTTTCTCATCGATAACGGGCTGTGCTACGGTGCAGCCGGGAAGTCTGTTGGCAAGTGCAAGCTTCTTATTGTACTTGTAACGACCTACTCTGGAAATATCATATCTGTAGGGGTCAAAGAACAGACTGTCAATGTTCTGCTGAGCGCTCTCGAGAGTTACGGGCTCACCGGGACGCATCTTCTTGAACATTTCCATGAGTGCTTCTTCCGTGTTCTTTGTTTCGTCTCTTTCAAGAGTTGCTTCAAGCTTGATATCATCGCCGAAGAACTCACGGATTTCCTGGTTGGAGCTGAGACCCAAAGCACGTACGAAGGTGGTGATGAGAAGCTTCTTGTTCTTATCTATCTTTACATAGAAAATGTCGTTAATATCTGTTTCGTATTCAAGCCAGGCACCTCTGTTGGGGTTGATGGTGCTTGAGTAAAGCTCCTTACCTGTCTTGTCGTGAGTCATACCGAAATATACACCGGGGGAACGAACCAACTGGGAAACAATAACTCTTTCTGCGCCGTTGATTACGAATGTACCGCTTTCGGTCATGATGGGGAATTCACCCATGAAGACCTCTGACTCCTTGATAGTGCCCGTATTCTTGTTCTGAAGACGTACGGTAACTCTCATGGGTGCCGAATAGGTGGTACTTCTTTCCTTGCATTCACGCACGTTGTATTTTGGCTTGTCATCAAAGCGGTAACCGATAAAGCTGAGGACAAGGTTTCCCGAGTAATCCGTGATGTCTGCCATATCACGGAATGCTTCCTTTAATCCTGCATTAAGGAACCACTCATAAGATGACTTTTGGATTTCAATAAGGTTGGGCATATCCATAACCTCATTGATTTTGCCGAAGCTCTGGCGTGTGCAGCTTCCTCTTGTAACGGGCTTCACATTGAGCATCTGATAATCCTCCGTTCATAATTTGCTTGCGGAATAGCGCCTCTATATATTATAAAATTGCATAAAAATAGAGGGCAACATATTCCATTATAAGAATGTTCAGCATTTTACTCTTGTGGACAGCCAAAGTCAAGGATTTATTTTTATATATGGGCAAAGATATTTATTTTTGTTTATGTGCACAAAAAGAAAAAGCAAAAGCTACGAAATTTTGTTAAAAATAACGCAGCTTTTTCTCTTAATTTTTATGATTTTTACCTGATTTTCGCTTCGGAATATACGGATAAGAATCCGGCAAGTATCAGTACAGCTCCGCCTTTTTGATGGATATTTCTCTGCCGTCGGATGAACTGACCTGCGCCTTTATTTCTTTTGCGGAAATTCCTTCAAGGGGAACGATTCTCTTATGACCGATACATTCACCGCGGTAAATTTCCTTACCGTCGGCATAGAGAATCAGCCCGTCAACATTTTCGCCTTTTGAAATATCCTCACTTATGACAAAGTAATTCAGCTTGGCTTTACCGTCGGAATGAAGAACAATATTATCGGCATCCGGACTTTTAAGAGCATCAACGGGGTTTGCAAAAGTTTCCTTAAAAAGCTTGCCGAAAGCGATGAACTGCTCTTCATCCTGAAAATCGCCGTCGGCGGAAATTGCCATACCCACGATCATATTGGTGTTTCTGCCTACGGATTTCACGTAACAGTCAAGAAGCTTTTCCGGAGAAAGAACGTATTTTTCCTCCCCTGCCTTCCAGCCCCATCCGCCGTCAAAGGATTCGTTTGCACGGTTGGGAAAATCCGTTTCGGCGGGAATCCACAATTCGCCGTTGATGTCGCCGTAAATATCGGTTCTGTCATCTTTTCTGACCGATGCACGGCAGCATTCGGGAGCCACGCCCTGTTCGTTTCCCACCCATCTGATGTTATAGGGAGCATCGGCGGGACCCTGGAAAGTAACGGCGTTCGGCTGATATTTTTTCAATATGGGCAGAATATCGGGGCCGCCCTTTTCCTTCGGGATCACTCCCCCGTCAAACCATATTTCAAACAGCTCGCCGTATTCGCTCCATATTTCTTTTACCTGCTCCTCAACGCAGTGTACGTATGCCTGGTATTCTTCCGATTTATAATCAATTTTCCACTCGTCGTTAATGTTGTAATAGCCGTTACATCCCGTTGAATAGTAAGCACCCGGCTTGATTCCGTATTTTTTGCAGGCATCAAGGAATTCACGGAAAATGTCACCCTTTCCGTCCTTCCATTTCATTGACACACATGAGTAATCGTTGACCTTTGTGGGCCAAAGGGAAAAACCCGTGCAATGATTGAGAACTATGACCGCATATTTCGCACCAAGCTCGTATGCGCTTCTTACCCACTGCTCCGGGTCAAGCTTTGAGGGATTGAATTTATCGGGTGAAAGTCTTGTTCTTACGGCAGAGGTTTTATACTCCTTGAAGTCCGGGTCGTAGATTTCCATTATGTAATGAATGATTACGCCGATTTCCATATCAGCCCATTGAAGCTGCTTTTTTGAAGGTAACGCCTTACTCATCACTGTTTCTCCCTGTGTCAAATAATGTATCGGATATCATCGGATTATTACACGAAAGCTTTTTTCTTTTCCGCAGGAAACGGGATTTTCAAGACAGAGGGAACGGACATCGGTTGCCCTGCATTCCGCTTCAAAAACGTTCCTTGCTTCACTGCCGAGGGAAGCGGTATCCGCCGTCTTGGACACTATGGGAAGGGACGCACTTTTCTTCATAGCCGAAGCAAGCTCGGCACCCTTTTTATTCATTCCCAGTATTCTGATATAGGGAACGGGAAGCGCAGAAAGCTCCGCGGTTATGCCCAGGAAGGAATTCATCACTATCCGCCTGATTCTGGCATGGGTATATCGCTTCGTTTTGACTTCGGAGTAAAGCTCCTCAAGGGTTGACACCTTCCTTAACGAATCAAGAATTCTGTTTTCAATACCCTCCGAAACGTCGGGAGCAAGTCCGATTTTCTCTGCCGTCATCATTCTCAGACGGCACAGCACCGAAGCGTCAAGCTTATCGGGGCAAAGGAGATTTTTCCCGTTTTCATATATTGAATAATCGGGTACAAGTGACGAAAAATCTTCATCGGAATATATCATTTTTCTTATCTGCTTTGCACCTGCAAAGCCGCTTATCATATCGGATGAGTCGTGGTCAGCACCCTGTCTTTTTACCGTAAAAAGCTCCATATCGGCTTTTAACTCCGAAAGGGCACGGATATATTCAACCGCAAGTATGTTATTGGGCTGAGCAAGTAAATCCCCAAGGTCGTTTCCGATGTCTCTCACCGCTTTTTCTCTTGCGGCGGCAAAGGTTATGCCGGAGGAAAGATATTCACGGATTGAAGCATTGATTTCATCGGAATCAATCAGCGAGGCACATTCCGTCAGCAGGGATATATCACCGCATTCGCTTCCGAAGGCAAGTGTATCAACCACCCCCGTTTTGACGAGAGTATCAACGGCACCGAAGGCAAATTCCTTTGCCGAAGACAATGTCTTGGTAACGGGCAGCTGAAGTACAAGGTCAACGCCCCCCTCAAGGGCGGCCTTTACCCTTACGGAGGTATCATAAACAGAGGGCTCACCTCTCTGAACAAAGCTTGAGCTCATTACGGCAATAACATGGGTCGCTCCCGCACTTCTGACGGAATCAATCAGATATTTGTGACCGTTGTGAAACGGATTGAATTCCGCAACGATTCCCGCTGTTTTCATTGACAATGCTCACCTCTTTCCCGTTATTTTTCTCTTGATTTTACCTATTCTTGGGTATATAATAATGAAGTTAAATTTATTTTTCAAGTATTTTTTATTTACGGAGTGATTAACTATGAAAATTCTCGTACTCAACTGCGGCAGTTCATCTCTTAAATATCAGCTTATTGACATGGAGAATGAAAAGCTCCTTGCAAAGGGTATCTGCGAGCAGATCGGCGACTCAAATGCCACCTTCACACACAAGGTTCCCGATGATGAAAGCAAGCTTATCAAAGCAAAGCCCACTCTCATGGCTGACCACGGCGAAGCTATCCAGATAGTTCTTGACGCACTTGTCAGCAAGGAATTCGGCGTAATCGATTCTCTTGACGAAATCGGTGCAGTAGGTCACAGAGTTCTTCACGGCGGCGAAAAGTTCAGCGCTTCCGTTCTCGTTAACGAAGACGTAAAAGCGGCAATCAGAGAATGCTTCAAATTCGGCCCTCTTCATAACCCCGCAAACCTCAAGGGTATTGAAGCATGCGAAAAGATTATGAACGTTCCTCAGGTGGCTGTATTTGATACCGGCTTCCATCAGACAATGCCCGACTATGCTTACCTTTATGCTCTTCCCTATGAGCTTTATGAGCAGGACGGCATCCGTAAATACGGTTTCCACGGCACTTCACACAGATTCGTTTCCGGTCGCTGCATCGAGCTCCTCGGTGGCAAAGCTGAAGGTACAAAAATCGTTACCTGCCATCTGGGCAACGGTTCCTCAATCGCAGCAGTTAAGGACGGCAAGTGCCTTGATACAACAATGGGACTTACTCCCCTTGAAGGCATCGTAATGGGTACACGCTGCGGCTCAATCGACCCCGCAATCGTTACCACAATCATGAAGTCCCACAACCTCACTCCCGACGAGATGGATACTCTCATGAATAAGAAGAGCGGTATGCTTGGCCTTGCGGGAACAAGCGACAACAGAACTATCGAGAACAGAGCCAAGGAAGGCGACGAAAGAGCCATGCTGGTTGAATCCATGCTCTGCCATCAGCTTGCAAAATATATCGGCGGCTTCGCAGCGGCAATGGGCGGCATTGATGCAGTCGTATTTACCGGCGGTATCGGCGAAAACAATCCCCAGTACAGAACAAGAATCGCAGACAGCATCGGCTTCCTGGGTACTGCCATTGACGAAGAAAAGAACCACGTCAGAGGCGAGGAAATCGAGATTTCCGTTCCCGGTTCAAAGGTTAAGATGTATGTAATTCCCACCAACGAAGAGCTTGTAATTGCAAGAGATACGAAAGCAATCGTTGACACCCTTTGATTTTTCGCTTGAATTTATCGGCGAAGAACGGCAAAACAATAAGTATAACGGGCTTGCCTTGAAGGCAAGCCCGTTGGTTTTATGTGTTGCCGACACCGTGTGCCGTTCTGTAAAGTGCTTACGGTTTAACGGTGACGGTGGGGAGCTTCCTGAAGATGCCCAGAATTAATGCGATGACGATGGTAAAGATATTCTTGTTTACGTTTATCTTGATTTCGCCGGTTTTCCCGGTGACCGCATTGCCGTCTTTATCAAGCACCTTAACGGTGAGCGTAACGGCTTTCTGCAGTTCGCCTGTTGTGTAGGTTACCGAATCCTCACCGGGCTTACTCTGTGCAAGTAAGGTATCTCCGTCATAAATCGCTAACGTATAGCCCTCGGGAAGATTGTCTGCGGTTACCGTTACTGCGGCTTTGTTTCTGAATCTGACGGTGGCTTCTCCGGGGATATTCAGAGCGATTTTGCTCTCAAGGAATGCCTTGTTTGCTTCTGCATCGATTATCTCCCTGCAGACGTCACATATACCGTCGTTATCTTCATCGGTATGACCGAGTGCGTCAATATCCTTAACGTCCTTCGTCTGTGCCGTGAACGGCTCATGTGTGAAGCTTGCGGTATAAGTTGCAGTACCCTTTTCCTCGCAGGTGGGCTGTACTTTTACTGCACTTGTGACTGCCGCATTTTCCTTTACGATATGGTTTGCATCATTTTTGCAGACTGCCTCTGCAGAGCAGCTCTTACCATCTGCAGACCAAGTGTACGTTATGTCGTAATCGTGACCGAGGGCGGGAATATCTTCAACGTCGTTTGTCTGTGTTGAAAAGATATTACTTTCAAATGTGGCTGTATAGGTTGAAATACCCTTCCTGTCACAGGTAGGTTGTTCCTTTACATTACAAACACTTACGGGGCATTCAAAAAGAACGTGGTTTGCATTGTTTTTGCAGGTCGCCGTTGCGGTGCAGGTCTTGCCGTCTGCCGACCATTCATACGTTATCGCATAATCGTGACCGAGTGCGTCAATATCCTCAACGTCCTTCGTCTGTGTTGAGAACAGCTCGTTTGTAAAGCTTGCAGTATATGTTTCAGTTCCCTTTTTCTCGCAGGCGGGCTTTTCTTTTACTGCGCTTGTTATCGTCGCATTTTCCGTTACAACGTGGTTTGCATTTTTTTTGCAGGTCGCCGCTGCGGTGCAGGTCTTGCCGTCTGCAGACCAAGTGTATGTTATGTTGTAATCGTGACCGAGCGGAGGAATCTCCTTGTACGATGTGTAATCGCATCTTTTGCAGGTCTGATATGCTTCCCAACCGATTTCTTCGCAGGTGGGAGCTTTCGCCTCGTGATCAACGTAATCGTGACAAGCGTGAATTATCTTTGTGTATGTATCACCGCATTCACAGGCGTAAGTCATCAAGCCGTTTTCGGTGCAGGTAACCGTCTTGGTAACGGTTTCGGTGTAGGAGTGAACGTGACTGTAATGCCACGTAATGTTATCAGCATTGGCAAACACATCGTTGCCGTTGGAGGAAATATGAATGTTCGCTTTCTGCTGCTCTGTGCCGCCGTAGTAAACGTCTTTTATAGGACACATATAAAATGCCATATCGTATATGTTGGTAACGCCGGCGGGAATGTATATGCTGTTGAGACTTACACACATTTGGAATGTCAGACTGTCAATGGCCGTAATACCGCTGCCGAGGGTTACGTTTTTGAGATATAAACAGTTATTGAATGCACCGTTGTGGACGTATGTAATATCGTCGCCGATTCTTACGTTTTTAATATTATCCTTGATACTGTACCAATCGCTGCTTTTTGTTTTTCCCGTACCGCTGATGGTAAGCGTTCCCTCGTTATCGAGCCGCCAGTAAGCGTTATCGCCGCATTTGCCGCTGCCGACGGTTGCATTGAATAAAGCTTCATCAAATACGCTCTGGCAGTCGTCACACTTACCGTTGCCGTCCATATCTGTATATCGGGCGGGAATTACCTCTGTGTATTTATCTCCGCATACGCAGGCGTATGTCTTTATACCATTCTCAGTGCAGGTCGGCTGTTTGGTAATAACGGCTTCGGAGTAGGAGTGAACGTGACTGTAATGCCAGCTTGCGTTAATAAGAGAATCGTTGTATTTATCAAATGCGATTTCTGTCTTCTGCTGCTCGGTACCGCCGTAGTAAACGTCTGTTAAATCAGAGCATGCGTTAAACGCAGAATAGCCGATGCTTGTAACACTGTCGGGAATATATATGTTTGTAAGATTGGCACAATCGTAAAATGCCTTTTCACCGATGCTTGTAACACCGCTGCCGATGGTTACGCTTTTGAGACCGGTACAACCGAGAAATGCATTATCTCCGATGCTTGTAACACTGTCGGGGATGTTTATGCTTGTAAGAGAGATACAACCGTAAAATGCATACTTGCCGATGCTTGTAACACCGTCGGGGATGTTTATGCTTGTAAGACCGATACAATCACTAAATGCATTTTCACCGATGCTTGTAACACTGTCGGGGATATTTATGCTTGTAAGACCGGTACAACCGAAAAATGCCTTTTCGCCGATGCTCGTAACACCGCTGCCGATGGTTACGCTTGTGAGA
>JAKSQQ010000037.1 GCA_024404015.1 Clostridia bacterium | reverse complement strand
TTTTGACTTAAGCGATTTTTTGCCTCCGCCGTATCACGATACTGTCTTACGGCAAGGAACAACAGGTATTCCTTAACGGAGTAAAAATAATATGGGAGCGAAGCGACCGGAAACTTTTCGCTCTTCACTCTTCATTATTCAATATTTACTAAATAAAAAAGCACCGCCTTTATGACGATGCTTTTTGCTATTGCGATTTATCAGTTTTTCTTTGTCTTAACTACTGCGGCTGTACCGGCAAGAAGAGCAAGAACTGCGATTGCGGGAACAGCAACGCTTGAACCGGTGTGAGGAACGTTGGGGTCAACGGGAGCTGAGCCGGTTGCATTGGGCTCTGCAGCGATTGTTGTACCGGTAACGGGAACCTCGGAATTGGTATCTGAGGTGGGAACTTCGGGAAGAAGTGTCGTGGAAGCCGTTGTGGTGGGAGCTGCTGTTGTGGTGGGAGCTGCTGTTGTAGTGGGAGCTGCTGTTGTAGTAACGATGTCAACGTCCTCTTCGTCTGCGAAAGCTACGCATGAAAGAGCAAAGATTGCTGCAAAAGCGAACATGATTGCGAGAACTGCTGAAAATGTCTTTTTCATAATCAAACCATCCTTTCGTGTTATAAGACGCCTTTATTTTAATGTCAAAACCTTGATTTGTCAAGCAAAATCAGAATAATTGACAATTAAATAGTAAAATTTTTGTAAAAATCTGCCGACAAACGCGTTATCCGAATATTTCCGATACGGAAACTGACATAATGCGGTTTTCGTTGATAATGTAGAGCGTGTCGCCGATAATTACCGAGGAATCCGATGCGCTGCCGTCGTATGCGTATGATTTTTCGCCTGAAATATTGCCGGCGGAATCAACCTTAAAGAACAGATAGCCGGGACAATCCTTGATATTTACCGGTATGCCTGCCACCGAGCCGTTTTCATTGCATACGCCCTCAGCCACCGGGTTGGGAGTCAGCAGGGCGGCATCAATCGCGAAGCCGGTGCAGTTACCCGTACTGCCGATAATGCTCCAATGGATTTTTCCCGAGTTGTCGGGCTTGCTTACACCGATTACCATGCTGTCAAGAACGTAAACGGCGTTGCTGTTGACAAAGCCCTCGGAATCTGCGGGAGTTGAAACTGCGGGTGCGGATGAAGAGAAGCTGATGAGCTTTGCCGATGAACCGCTGACAACCGCATAGTTACCCATGAAGGAAACAGAGGAGATACCGCAGGTGAATTCAGCCGAGCCGGTATCACCCAGACTGCTGTTAAGCACGTATGCGGTGCAGGAATTACCGTTAGCGCATACAAAACGGAGCTTTCCGTTCTGAATATTCATCTCACTGCAAAGCTTACCCGAAACGGTGGTGTAATTTGCCACCTGCCATCCGTTTTCTCCGTGGGTGAGCTTTTTGATTTCGGTACTCAGACCTGCGGATGAGGGATTGCAGGGAACGGCAACGTAAATGTCACTGCCGCTGAGTAATGCCTTGTCTGCCTTGCCGCCGGAAAGAATGGCGGAGATTTTCGGCTCAGAGGAGGAATTGATAAGGGTGATGAGGGTATAGACCGTACCTCCGATATTTTCATCATAGAGGTATGCCTCATTGGGAATTTCAATTTCTTCGGAATTGACCGAAAGGGAGGCCTCCGTGGAATTGACCGCAGTAAATACGGCGAAGGAATTACCCGAAATGCAGGAGTCTATATATGAGCCGGAGCTGACGGCTGTATCTGTGAGAATGGCTGAGGAGGGATCGGAAACGTCAAAGACCGCGGTAACGGCGGCGGAGCTTCCTCTGTTAAATATGAGAATGAGGGAATTTCCGTTGACAAGAATATCCTCAAATAAATCCCCTGCCGCCAGCAGATTACAGCCCGAAAGATTTATTGTACCTGCAAGGGACATATCGGAAAGGGAAACGATTTCAACCGTTTTACCTGCCGTACCCGAGGAGACAAATCTGTATGAATAGCCGTTTTCGTTTACGCAGGCGGCTATTTTCTTATCCGTAACCGAGGACTTTGCACCCTGAACACCGGGCTCCTCAAGACCGGATACTCTGGTGACGGGCTCACCGTCACGGTGACCGGGAAGGGACTGTCCGGAAGAGTTGTTTGAATCGGCGGGAGTAACAACTATTGAATTAAGGTCTCTGATGATATTATCCTCAAGCTTTTTGGGGTCAGTAGCCGTTATTGAAGCCATGGCCGTTGTACCCGTAACGGAGGAATCGGCATTTTCCTTACCCGTTTTTACGGTTGGAGGTGTTTTGGTAAGACGGGATGCCGAAACGAATGCCGCAATACCGATGACGAATACGAGAGCTGCGGCGACGGTAACGTACTTTCCGATATAAATATGCTTTGCGGGGGCTTTGGCCTTTGTGACCGTGACCTCGGGTTTTTCTTCTGACTGAGCCGCCTTCAGCATTGCGACTATATTTTCTTTGCTGAGGGCTTCGGGAAGTTCTGTGTTTTCCGCTTCCTCTCTGAAAGAATTACCGATAAAATCAAATATTTCGTTTTCATTCATCTTTTTCATACGTTCCGCCTCCTTCCTTTTCCGCCATAAATTTACGGAGTTTTTCAAGAGCCCGTTTATATTTTGAACGGATTGTTGCGTCCGGGACACCCAGAGCTTCCGCAATTTCTTTACTGCCGTATTCGCTGACGGCTCTGAGCATTACTATTTCTTTTTCTTCCCGGGTAAGAATTTCAAGGGCCTCGTTAAGCCCCATTGACATATCTGCCTGTTCAATTCCGCCTGAATCGGTTTCACCCGGGTCGGCTTCCTCAATGAGAGGCAGATTTTCCGTGCTGAGATTATATTGTCTTCGGCATGCGCTGTTAAGAATCCTGAACAGCCAGCCCTTAAAAGAATCCGCATTACGGAGAGATTTAATCTCCTTAAAAGCCGCCATCACGGCGTCCTGGACAGCATCCTGTGCCAGATCGGGGTTACCCACCATACTGCAGGCATATCGGTACATCTCTTTACTGTAAATGGAGTAAAGTTCACCGAATGCATCGGCATCCCCGTCACGGGCAAGAGCAACCAGTTTGCTCACCTGTGAACTCAAAGCTCTTCCCACCTTTACGAATCAGTGTAGGATTTATCGGGTTTTGTTGCATGAATTTATCATAATTTTTGAAAAAAACTCGGAAAAATACTTTCAATTCTATATTATATCCGACATCCCGTCAAAATACAATATACATACAAGGCGTGAAAATTAAATTACTGTAAATAATTTTCAAATAAAAAATAAAAATCAAAAAAGCATTGATTTAACCATACCAATCAAGTATAATACTTCCATATTATTCTGTGGTCGTATGTCGCTTTGTAATGACTGCAATAAAGTCAGGCGAAAAAGACGGATTATTTCGGTTGCGATTTCCGTCGGATATTCATCGGCCATTCCGAAAGGTGTGGGTACAATGCTCGGCAAGTATGTCAGAGTACGGGTCACCAACCCGATCCACTCCGTAAACAGGCAGTTCGGATTTACATACCTCCTCAATTACGGTAACGTGGAGGGCAAAAAAAGATTTGACAATGTCTCATGCGGAGCTTATATCATGGGAATCAATCATCCCGTGAGGACTTTTGACGGCAGGGTTATTGCCGTTATCAGATACAACGATTCCTCTTCACCGGTTTACGTTGTAGCACCTAAAAGCACAAGGTTCATCATTCATCAGATTCAGGATGCGGTGGATTTCGCCTCCTGCGGCAGAGAATACAAGATGGAATGTCTGTATGAAAGATCCTGCGGTGCCGTTGTTTACAGGATAATCAACGACGAAATCAGATATCTGCTTATTAAGAATAAAAGGTCGGCACACTGGGGCTTCCCCAAGGGTCACGTGGAGAGGGGCGAATCCAACGAGCAGACCGCCATGCGTGAGGTCCTTGAGGAAACAGGTATTCATATTAAAATTCTGCCCGGCTTTGCCGTTAAATCGGATTATATGATTCAGGGCAAGGTTGAAAAAACGGTCACGATTTACCTTGCAAAGACAAAGGATACCCAGACCATTATTCAGCGGGAGGAAATTGAGAACTATATGTGGCTCAATTACGACAAGGCAATGGATACCCTGCGCTTTGCCAACGACCGCAACATCCTTAAAAGTGCCGGGGAATATATCGCAAAAAACGGAATATAAACGAATACAAAATCAAAAAGCACTGCCTTTTCGGGCAGTGCTTTATTTGTTATCTTGCTCTTGTGGTCATACCGGGACGGGTAGTCCTTGCGGAGGGTGTGGTATGATTTTGGGCTCTTCTTGTGGTGGTCTCTCTTGAAACAGTCTCTCTTGAAACAGTCTCTTTTGATACCGTCTGACTTGAAGCCGTTTCTCTTGTTAAGGGGCTTCTTGTAGTAGTCTGCCTTGTAACGTTACGCCGTGAAGTGGTTTCGCGGGTGGTGGTTTCACGGAAAAATCTGCTGCGGGTGGTGGCTTCGGATGAGGGCTCCGTTACCGCCTCCCCCGTAGTGGTTTCCTGCCTGCGGGTAGTTGAGTAACGAGTGAAATCCGAAATTCTTCCCGTGTAGTTTTCACGGTTGAATATGTCGGGCATTGACCAGCTGTAATTGAAGTCGCGTCCAAAGAATCCCTCGTCTGTTTCATCCTCGCAGGTGGAATAATACGAGGTCGTGTTATTGTAATCGTAGCTGTAGCTCTGTGTTGACGAGGCGGGTACTCTGCCCAGAGCAATGTCAATGGGAGACATATGGTTTTCTTCGTCAATTTCAATATTTGACAGACCGTAGAACGCCTGCTGTACCTCGTGGGCGACCTTTGCCCAGTCAACTATCCATACAAACTGCTTTGTTTTTTGTGAAGAATAGGTGGTCATCATTGCCTCAAGGCGGTCTTCTTCACCGGGCTCCGTAAGCTGATGGATATCGTATTTAAGCCAGCCGTCGGATATGGCTCGGGTACCGTAAGAAATGATGCTCTTATTGGAGCAGTCCGTAGTGACAAAGGGAAGGAATCTGTTGACAAGATTATTTATCTGCGCCGCCGAGGAATTTTTGAATTTATTGAGAATTGCCTCAATGACCAGTCGCTGACGGCCTGTTCTTTCAATATCGGAGTCAAGTTTTCTGATTCTTGCGAATACGAGGGCGTGTTCACCGTCAAGATGAACGCTGTCGCCGAAATCAAAGCCCTTGATTTTTGTGGTGGCATTCATGAATGAGGCCTCCGCCTCGGTTACCTTCACGTCAATTCCGCCCAGCTCGTCAATCATTGCCTTGAAGCCCTCAAAGTCAACGGAAACGTAGTGGTCAATGACGATTTTCAGATCGTTTTCAAGGGTGGTCTTGATTGACTGAGCGCCGCTCCAGGGATAGGCGTGATTGATTTTGTCGCATCTGGCGCTTCCGTCAACGTTAATATATGTATAGGAATCGCGCATTACGGAGCAGAGGGTTATGGTCTTCTTTTCAGTATTGATTGATGCGATGATGATTGTATCTGAGTTTGTGGCGTCTTCGGCGCTGTCAAGCCCCAGAAGCAGGATGTTGATGATTCTGCTTCCTCTGAGTTTTTCGCCGGTGGTAGCCCATTGGATACAGTACTGATCAACAGAATTGGCTCTTATGTCGGAAATGGGACTTGCATTTTTATAGTCCTCGTTTTCTGCTGCGAAGGTGGCGTTGGGGTCGCCTGTGTGGTCGTCTCTTCTGACGAGTCCCAGCAGACGGCTTATGTAAGCGCCGCCCATGGCAACAACGACAATAACAATACAAAGCAGAGCTATCAGCGCTGCTTTGAGCTTCTTTTTTCTGTTTTTTGTGAAAACCGTGCCGGTTGCGCGAATACTCTCCCTTAAACTGAGAGGTTCTTCGCCGGAGCCGTCAACATATTTGTCTTTTCTTGACATCGGTTATAGTCTCCTGAGAAGTGCTGTGGTCTTGCATTTATATATATAACTATTGAGTAACAATGAGTATATTACATAAGCGTGGATTTTTCAAGTAACAAAATTGTTACAATCAGCCCAGCTTATCGGGACCGAAGCCGTAGGGGAGCAGGCTTTCCAGAGTGACGGATACATAATCATCCTGCGATACGGCGGTAATGATTTCAAAATCCTTTCCGCAAAATTCCGCCATTACCTGGCGGCAGACACCGCAGGGATAAAAATAATCATGGGGTTTTCCGTCCTTGCCTCCCACCACGGCGATTGCGGTAAAATGCCTTTCGCCCTCGCTGACCGCCTTAAAAAAGGCAGTTCTCTCGGCGCAGTTGGTAGGCCCGTAGGCGGCATTTTCTATATTGCAGCCCGTGTAAACCTTACCGTTTTCCGTAAGAAGTGCGGCACCCACCTTATATCCCGAATAGGGAGCGTACGCCTTTTCCATTGCCTCAAAAGCAAGAAAAATCAATTCTTTATTATCCATTTTTACCTCACAATTTCAGACAGAAGGCTTTTGCCGGGAAGCATATTCTCAACGCCGAGGGCTTCGCATACCGTTTTTGCTATGTCACAGAAGCCGCAGCGGGTGCCTATATTTACGGGTTTTATGTTTTTGCCGTAAACCAGCAGGGGAATGTACTCTCTGCTGTGGTCGGTGCTGACTGTATAACCCGGGTCGCAGCCGTGGTCTGCGGTGATAATGAAGATATCGTCATCGCCTACAAGGGGCAGAGCTTCATCTAGCCAACCGTCAAATTCCGTCAGAGCGGCGGCATATCCGTCAATGTCGTTTCTGTGACCGTAAAGCATATCAAAATCAACCAGATTGATAAAGCATAAGCCGTTGAAATCCCGCTTCATCCAATCAATAGCTTTTGCCATTCCGTCGGTATTTCCCGAGGTATATACGTGTTCTGTAATTCCCTTGCCTGCAAAGATATCGTAAATCTTACCCACCGCAAGAGTATCAAGACCGCTTCTGCTTATTAAATCAAGCATAGTGTCCCCGGGTGGCTCAAGGGAAAAATCGTGTCTTTTGGGAGTTCTGGTGAAGTTTTCGGGGCAGTCACCCACAAAGGGTCTTGCGATTACTCTGCCCACACCGTGTTTGCCCTGAAGTATTCTGCGGGCAATACGGCAGTATTCGTAAAGAGTATCAACGGGTACGATTGCCTCGTTTGCCGCAATCTGAAATACGCTGTCGGCGGAGGTGTAGACAATGAGCTTACCTGTTTCAAGATGCTCAATGCCGTAGTCACGTATGACCTCGGTACCCGAATAGGGCAGATTACACAGCACCCCTCTGCCGGTCTGCCTTGAAAATTCATCAATGATTTCATCGGGGAAGCCCTCGGGATAGGTGGGCATGGGATTTTCGGAAATGAGACCGCTTATTTCCCAGTGTCCCGTGGTGGTATCCTTACCCTTTGAGATTTCTCCGATTTTGCCGTATGCGGCAAGGGGAGCGGCGTCACCCTCAAGAAAGTCAACGCCGTCAATATTGAACAGCCCCAGCTTTCTGAGATTGGGAGTATTAAATTTTTTACTGCCTGACACGGAGCGGAGAGTGTTCGTTCCCTTGTCATCGAAATCGGCGGCATCGGGCATTTCGCCTGCTCCGAAGCTGTCAAGCACCGTAATAAATACCCGTTTGCTCATATTATCATTCCTTTGGCTCAAGATGGGGCAGACCGTCGGTCATTACTGCCGTTTCAAGAGCAAGCTCCATCATTTCCGTAAACGAATTCTGTCTTTCCTCTGCCGATAACGCATCAAACGGGGGATAGCATAAATCCGAAACGGTGCAGATTGTAAGGGCTCTCATTCCCAGACGCTGTGCGGTCAGATAAAGAGCCGCAGATTCCATTTCCACCGCAAGACAACCCATCTTTGCCCAGTCAAGGGATGAGCGGGTGTCGTCGTAGAAGGTGTCGGAGGAAAAGAGAAGACCCGTTTTGAATGAATATTTCTTTTCGTCTGCAATCTGCTTTGCCGCAGAGAGCAGGTCAAAATTGCATACGGGAGCAACCGTACCGTCAAGACCGTACTGATTGCCGAAAGAAGAATTGGTGCAGGAGCCCATACCCGCTACAATGTCACCGATTTTGCAATCGGGGGAAATGGAGCCCGCCGAACCGATTCTGATTATATTCTGAACACCGAAATTTTTATAAAGCTCGTAACTGTAAATGCCGATGGAGGGCATTCCCATACCGCTTGCCATAACGGAAACCTTTGTGCCTTTATAGTAACCCGTAAAGCCGTTTACACCTCTGACGGAGTTGACGGCAACGGGATTCTCAAGGAAATTTTCCGCAATGAATTTTGAACGCAGGGGGTCACCGGGCATAAGCAGGGTTTTACCGAAGCCGATATCATCAAGTACGTTTATATGGGGAGTCTTTATAAATTCCATATTACTACCTCAATTTTCAAGCTGCTTTGCAATCTTTACGATTCTGCTTGTTCCCAGACGGGAAGCACCCAGTTCAATGAATTTTTCGGCATCCTCAAGGGAGGAAATTCCTCCTGCCGCCTTGATTTTTACGTGGGGAGCAACGTTTTCCGCAAAGAGCTTAATGTCATCAAAGGTTGCGCCTGCCGTGGAAAATCCCGTGGAGGTTTTGATATAGTCCGCACCTGATTCGGAAACCACGCGGCACATATTTATTTTTTCTTCATCTGTCAGCAGGCAGGTTTCGATTATGACCTTGAGAAGCTTTCCGCCGCAGGCGGCCTTAACCGCCTTTATTTCGTTAAGCAGGAAATCATAATCCCCTTCCTTTGCCTTGCCGATATTGATAACCATGTCTATTTCGTCGGCTCCGTTTTCAACGGCATCCTTGGTTTCAAAGCACTTTGAAGCGGTGGTGGAGTAACCGTTGGGGAAGCCGATTACGGTGCAGATCGCGAGCTTATCGCCGACATATTCCTTTGCCTGCTTGACGAAGGAGGCGGGAATACATACACTGGCGGTGAAATATTTCATGCCATCGTCACAGATTGCCTTTATCTGCTCCCAGGTGGCTGACTGAGCCAGCAGGGTGTGGTCACATTTTGAAAGAATGTCTTTAATTTCCATAAGATACCTCTTATTTAACGGTGAAGGTGTAGCTGAAAGGAGCGGATGTTTCGGCATAAGCATTGAGGGCAACTATCTGAACGTTGTATTTACCCGGCTCAAGCTTTCCGAGATCCGACGTATAAACGTCTTCCTCAAAGAGATACATATATTTGCCTGAGAAATTGTCCTCGGCAACCTTGATGCCGTTCTTCGTAACGCTGAGCTTATAGCTTTCAACAACGTATTTATCTTCGGCACCGGTAAAGGTGAGGATTGAATTGCCCTCATCGTTTGTATCAACGCTTATCTGAGTTGATTCGGGGAAAACGGGAGCGTCGTCTCTCAGCTTCATTTTTGCGTATGAGTAGTCAAAATTCCTCTTTGCAAGGTCGGTGAGATAGTATTCGTTATCAAAGAACTGATCTGTGATAAGGTCGTATGAAAGAACTCTTACGTTTCCTTCCGCATCTGCTTCAACGATATAGAACTGAGCCGCTTCCTCTACGCTGTAGGGGAAGTTGCCGGAGATACCGTCAAGCTCTGTCTCAAAGTAACTGAGTGTGCCGCAACCGAATGCGGTGTAGCCGCCCTGCCAGCAGGAACGGGGGTCGTTTACGGGGAAGTGTGAGTGACCCGAGAAATTGACTACCTGGGGGTATTTAAGGAATACGGCGGGGATACTGGGGTCGCCCCAGCTGATGCTGCCGTAGATTGATGCGAAGGGAGCGGGATGCTGGAAAACGAATACGGGCTTGTCACCTGTGTCCTTGATTGCCTTTTTGATTTCGCTGTTTATCCAGCTGCACTTACCGGTAAAGGAATGACCGTCTTCGCAATAGGAGGAAAGGATGAAATGATAGCCGTTGATTACCGTGCTTGTATCGTCATCGCGTTCCATTTTTGCTTCAAACATTCTTGTGCCCTGAGAAGCATCCACATCTCTGGTGTCAATGAATTCGTGATTGCCCATGCAGACGAGAAGCTGGGTTTCGTCCTTCTTGTTCTCGGCAATGATGCTGTTGAAAAGGTCATACTGCTCTGCCTTGCCCTGGTCTGTAAAATCGCCTGCAACACAGAGGGCGTCAAAATTCTTGTATTCCTGACTTTCGGAATAAGCGTAAACCGTGTCAAAAAGCTTTGCAAGACGCTGTGCTTCTGCGGCTTCGGGGTCACCGTCAAGGTGAACGTCGCTGCAGACGGCGAAACGGATTACGGGTGTGAAATCGTCGGGGGTTTCGGGAAGCTCTGAAGCACCGAAGGGAAGGCCTGCTCCTGCAACGGTGGTTACAACGTAAAGAAATGCGATGAGCTTTGCAAGTAAGGTTCTGAGTACGTTCATGATTGAAAACATGGTTTATTCTCCTTGTGTTGAAAAGATTTTACATTTATGACTGCAGCCCGTAGGTGTTGCGGCACAGCCCCCCATAGCGGTTTCACGAAGCTCCGAGGGAATGCTTCTGCCCACCTTCAGCATTGATTGAGCCATTTCGTCAAAGGGTATGATTGCTTTTATTCCGCTGAGTACCATTTCCGCGCTTATCAAAGCATTCGCGGCACCTGCGGCGTTTCTGCTCTGACAGGGTGCTTCAACAAGCCCCGCAATGGGGTCGCACACAAGTCCCAGCATATTGGATATGGTGATTGATGCGGCATCCAGGCACTGCTCCGGAGTGCCTCCCATCATGGCGACAGCCGCCGCGGAGACCATTGCCGCCGCAGAGCCGATTTCCGCCTGGCATCCCGCACTTGCTCCCGATACGGAAGAATTGCGGGTAAGCAGATAACCTACCGCACCTGCGGTAAACAGACCGTCAAGCACCGTTTTTTCGTCAAGACCGAATTCCTCTTCAAGAGCAAAAAGCACGGCGGGAAGAACTCCCGATGCCCCTGCCGTGGGAGCGGCAACGATTACGCCCATTGAGGCGTTGACCTCAGGAACTGCCTGGGAATAGATGAGGGCCTTTGACATTGCTCCGCTCAGTATTGATTTACCCGAAAGAGCGCGGTCGTTCAGCTTCTTTGCTTCACCGCCTATGAGACCCCCCTGGGACCTGAAGGGCTTTTCAATGGGGGAGTGGGCGGATTCCCTCATGATATTGAGGGCTTTTTTCATTTTGCTTTCCGTTAATTCCGGATTTGATTCGCCTGCGGTGTTTTCTCTTTCACGCATTGCATCGGCTATGGTGATATTTTCTTCACCGCATACTCTGAGAAGGTCGGCAGCAGATATAAAATCCATAATCAGACCTCCTGTCTCTTGATTGACATGATGTCATCAAGACTGATGCTTTTCTTGATTTTGTTTACCGCCTTATCGGGAATTTCTTCGTCTGATTCGATAATCATGAACGCCTGACCGCCCTTTGATTCTCTGTAAACCCGAAGATAGGCGATATTGATATCCAGTACGCTCAGGATATTCGTGACGGCGGCGATGATACCCGGACGGTCTTGGTGGCTGATGATGAGGGCGTGGTATTCCCCTCTGAGACGGATTTTTACTCCGTTGATTCTTGTCAGCTCGCAGGCTCCTCCGCCCAGAGATTCGCCTCTCACCGATATGGGAGGAGCATCCCTGCGGGTAATTTCTATATCAACGGTATTCGGATGAACATCCGTTTCCTCCGTGTTGATTTCAAATTCGTATTCAAGCCCCTTTTCATCGGCTAATCTGAATGAATCACGGATTCTCACGTCATCGGCTTCAAATCCCATGATTCCTCCCAGAAGCGCCTTGTCCGTTCCGTGTCCCCGATAGGTACGGGCAAAGGAACCGTAAAGGGTGAATTTTACTTTTTCTATATTGCCTCCCGTCATTTTGTGAACGAGAAGGGCAATTGATGCGGCTCCCGCAGTATGGGAGCTGGAGGGACCTACCATGTTGGGCCCTATTACGTCAAATACACTGATAAAAGCCATATATTTTTCCTTTGGAAACGAAATTTTGCCCTGTTGATTTATACAGAAAGCAGGCATTAAACAAAGTAATGCCTGCTTGAGATATTATTGTCGATTAAAGGATTTCACCCATAAGACCGGGCTTTGCGCCTGCGGCATTGGATTCGTCTGTATCAATGTGCATTGCGAGAGCATACTTGGGGCTTACTCTTACAACTACGTCACCGAATACAAGTGAACGGCCGTCGGATTCAATCTTAACGGAAACAATCTGCTTATCCTGAAGACCGTATTTCTCTGCGTCCTCGGGAGTAGCGTGAATGTGTCTCTGAGCGGCGATAACGCCTTCCTTAAGCTCAACTTCACCGCAGGGACCTACAAGCTTGCATGCACCGCTGCCTGCGATATCTCCGCTCTCTCTTACGGGAGCGTCAACACCGATTGAACGGGCATCTGTAAGTGAAAGCTCAACCTGACAGTCGGGACGAACGGGACCGAGGATTGAAACTGCGGGGAACTGGCTCTTTGAGCCGACTACTGCTACCTTCTCGTTGCTGGCAAACTGGCCGGGCTGGGAAAGGTCTTTCTTTTTAGTAAGTTCATAGCCCTTACCGAAAAGGGTTTCGAGAGCTTCCTGAGTAACATGGACGTGTCTTGCGGAAGTCTCAACAAGTACTTCTTTTTTCATTGTATATGTACCTCGTTAATTGTAATCAAAGTTACCAAGCGATTGTGTAATTGTCGTGTGTGTTGAAAGGAAGGGATGCGCCGACCTTATCAAAGTTGATTGTCCAGTTGAGACTGTAATCAGCTGTAAGAACGTTGCCTGTTGCAGCGTCAACAACGATTTTGGCTGTTGCTGAGGGGTAATTCATTGTAGCTGTACCTACGATGCTTGTTGCTACGCCGGGGATATTGTCGTTAACGGTGCCGGGAAGGATTACGTTGAATGCCTTGGGAGCATGACCCGTGCCGTGAACGATGGTTGATGACTTACCGTCAGCAATAGTTTTAACCGTGATTGTATATTTGCCGTCTGCCTCTGTGCAGGTTGCACTTGAAACGTCGGCAGCAGTAAGCTTTGAAGCGTAGGATTCATTCTCTACGGGATAAGCACTCTTGCTGATAACAGCTGAGCCCTTGCTGTTCTTTGCAAGCTGGTCGCCGATGAATTTGTCTGCGCCGCCGAGGAGCTTGAGAATACCGCTGAGGGATGAGGGCAGAGTGCAGCTGCCGTTAAGAGTAATATTGGAGTAATTCTGAGTGATTGACTTGGAATTGCTCTTTACGTTATTAACTGCTTCATTGAAGTAAGCAACGATTTCTTCTGTTGTTTCGGGAGCTTTGCCTGCTTCTGCCGTTGTCTCTGTTTCTTCTTCGGAAACGTCGGTTGCGGATTCGTCGGTAACGGCTTCGGAAGCATCTTCCTTGGACTCTGAAGGAGCTTCTGTTGTAGTTTCTGTTTCTGCTTCTGTCGTGGTGGTTTCGGGTGTTTCTTTACCGCATGCTGTGAAAGCAAGAACGAGAGCTAATACCATAAGGATGGCGAGAATTTTGTTTTTCATGATTATCCTCCTGACAGCAGATTGTCTGCTTGATATTACGGCACAGCCGATTGAAGTAAGTATATAATAAATTTAATTATATTGCAAGTACAAAAAACGCATATCACTACAAAACGTAATATATGTTTTCGTCCGGAAGAGCACCGCCGACCGAATCGGGGTCAAGCTCATACAGGAATTCAAGGTTTTCGCTTGCGAGAGTGACGAGCTCATCACCCTGGATGCATACGGGATTGCAGTTGAAAACGTTGGCAAGCGCCTTTTCTTCATCGGCAAAAAGCTTTGCGTCAATAAGATACAGACCCGCCTTTGCGCTTGAGGTGATGAAGGTTGCGGACATATCGGCGAAGTCAAGGAATTCCTCAACGAGATCGGGGTGGGCTTCAAGATATTCGGTGCGTACTGCCAGACACTCTGCCGCAAAGGTCATTTCGCTCATGGTTTTGAGCATATTTGAAACGGATACCACCGTATCGTAGGACTTTACATTGTCGAGAATTTCACAGGCGTAGTTACAGGGGAGCAGACACAGCTCGGGGGAATTTTCACCCTTTGCCGCTGTCACTACTTCATCGTAGGTGTCAAGGTATTTAACAGTAATGTCTGTTTCCGGGTCAATTCCGGCTTCCTTAAGGATGTAAAGCAGATAATAATCGTAGACGGTACCCTTGCCGGAGGTAAAGACAGTCTTTCCCTTGATGTCGGAAAGATTGTTGAAGAGAGCGCCCTTTTCAACAAAGTAAAGTGAATTGAGGGCGGTGATTGACATTATTTTAATGCCGCCTTTTGTTTCGTTCCAAAGCTGAACTGCCGTATTCAGAGGCAGAGCGGCAATATCCGCCTTTCCGCTTTTGAGGAGAGAAACGATTTCGTCTGTACTGTTATAGAACGTAATGACGCAGGCATCCTCCTTGGTGGCTCTTGCGTGGGTGAGAGAAACCGCCGAGCCGGCTTTGAAGCAGGCAACCTCGATTTTTTTATCCCTTATGAGCATATCGGGATAAACCTCCGTAGTGGTGGTGGCGGGTTCCGGTGTCTTACCGCAGGCGGCAAGTGTAAAAACAAGAATCAAAGCCGTCAGCAAAGCGACGATTCTGTGAGTTATTTTCATCTGTAAAAACCTCTCTTCGGGTTATATTGTTCTTATTTTATTATTTAACGCTCTTACAGTCAATAGTTAATTTGCAATCTGTGTCTTGATTTAAGCCGCATAATATTGTATTATTACGGCGAAAAGGAGGAACGAATATGACATATAAGTATATGAACAGAGGAGTATGCTCCCGTTCGGTTTCTTTTGATATTACAGACGGCATAGTCACAAACATTAAATTTGAGGGCGGCTGTAACGGAAATACTCAGGGAATAGCCCGACTTGCCGAGGGAATGAAAGCGGAGGAATGCGCCGCAAAGCTCAAGGGAGTCCGTTGCGGATTCAAGGACACATCCTGTCCTGACCAGTTAGCCAGAGCTATAACTCACGCTCTCAGTAAGGACGCTTGAATCTTTCGGTGAAGAACATACCAAACTGAATAATGTAAGTTTTGAGGCAGGCATTTATCTAATGGTAGATGTCTGCTTCTTATTTGAAATTAAAATGTTTGGTATTAAGCCGTTTTCCTCGTTCCCCGTACAAAAGTACTGTGTTCACTCGGAGAAACGGCTTTCTTCAACCGAAATCTTCTGCGCGTACCGCTTGAATCTATCGGCGAAGAACGGCAAAATTAATAATGTAACGGGCTTACCTTAAAGGTGAGCCCGTTGGTTTTTATGAAATAAGGTAGATAATTATAAGTTTTGCCTAATCGTTTTTGCTCCCTCCCCGTATGATATATAAAATCTCAAAGCAGATAATACAATCGGAGCGAAGCGACGAAACTTGTCAAGATTAGTGAACAGAACGAATAGTGAAAAA
>JAKSQQ010000036.1 GCA_024404015.1 Clostridia bacterium | reverse complement strand
TTCTACGAAATTACGCAGTAAGAAAAGAGGCACGGATTAAACCGTGCCTCCGCTTTTTTGAATTTATGCTTTTCCGAAAAAGTGCTGAACAAAGACAAAGCCCATACCGTCTTTGCAGGGTGCAACACCAACACCCATATATTCATAATCGGGGTTAATCATATTATTATAATGTCCCTCTGATTTTTTCCAGCCGTCACATACTTCCTGCGCGGATGTTTGGCCCATTGCGATATTTTCTCCCCTGCTTCCGCGAAAATCATTCAGGTCAAAGACGCTTGACCAGGCCTTTCCGTTGGGACGGGTGTGAGAAAGCACTCCGCTTGCCGCCATTTCCGCCGCTCTGACACACGCCTGCTCCGTAAGCTTGGAATCAAGGGTAAGGGCAGGCAAACCCTTTTCGGCTCTTGCGATATTGGTATGTGTAAGCACCTCGTAAATCATACTGTCGTATGCAGAGGCGTTTTTCTTTGCTTCGGATAAGTATGTTTCATAGTATTTATCTCCGTCTTTTTCAATGCTGAAAAACGAGCCGAGATTACCGAAAAATCCGGACAGAGAAACTATAAGTGACATTATAAATGCCAGTATGCTCTTTAACATTTTTTCTCCTCACTTGTTAAACAAACGTTCAAGCTTATATTTCCATTCGTATACGGCGGGGCTGTAATCACGGGGAATCGCCGTTGCGCCCACAATAAACGCCTCAATGCCCTTGAGCAGATACTCAAGCGCCAGACCCACTAATTTACGGGAAGCAACAAGGGCTCTGATTCTTGCGATTATTTCATCCGGCTCAAGGCGGGGAAGGTTGCCGTACATAATCGCCGCAATCTCTTCATCCTTGATAATGCCGCTGCTCATAAGTGCGGAAATTTCGTCATTATCCGCGGCGAGAAGGGCTCTCTTGACAAAGTCAATCAGACAGCACATTGCACCGATTTTCTTATAGTAAGTAACGTTGTATTTCCAAAGGGTATCAATATTTACGCTTCCGTTTTCAATGATAGCATCGGCAAGCATCTGACCTGCTCTCACCGCATTGGCAATGCCGTTACCCATAAGGGGAACGGTCATAAATGCGCAGTCACCTACGCTTGCATATCCGGGAGCTACCATTACGGGAGCGGGATATCTTACGGGAATATATATTCTGTGACCGCCTCTGAGAAGAGTGTCACCGATAAGAGGATTATCGTATTTAAGCTGATTGAATGCATTTTCACATTCCTCATCGGTAAAGCCGCCGATTTTACCTATGAGCGTACTGACGGTGCCGTCTGTTTCAAGACCGCACCAGCAGATACCGGGAAGACCGCAGTAATTGAGATAGTAGCAGTATTTGTCCGGAGTTACTCCCTCTGCGGGAGTATAATATGCATGGCGTGTTTCAAATTTCTCGTGAGGAAGGGGCTCTTCGGTAATGCCGAATTTACCCTTGAAGGATTTTCTGAAGGGAGAATTCATGCCGGATGAATCTATTACAAGGTCAGCATAAATGTCCTCACCGTTTACCACAATACCCTTTACCCTGTCACCGTTAAAAATGAGGCGGTCAACGGGAGTATCAAATCTGATATCCACCCCTGCCTTTTCGCATTCCTCAACCTGAAGAATACCGAAGGCCTTTCTTTCAATATTCCAGGTCCTTGCCTCCTCGGGCATATCCACCGTAAGGGATGAATCGCAGGAAGGAGAAACAAAGGTGGGAATGGTGCTTTTTACCGTTCCTTCGGGAAGGGGTACGTCAAGGTCGGTAAAAAGAGAGGTTTCCACAACGTCAATCTGGTCGTGGCAATGATTCTCTCGGGAATCCTTTTCAAATATTACAACACCGTGACCTGTTTTTGCAAGCATCTTTGCGCACTGCATACCGCCCTGACCTGCGCCTATAACGATAATTTTCACAGTCATTCCTCCTATTCCGTTCTATTATAATAATAATTTGCTTTTTAGTCAATATTAAAAAACTGTCTGCATCCGTTCACTATGTATTTTCTTGACATGATTTTGCCGTCGGTTTATAATTGTTGTTAAGGTCTGACAGTGATTTGCAGACGATTAAACGAAAGGATGTTCAAAAATGAAAAAAGCATTATCCGTAATACTCTGCCTCGTACTTGTACTTTCCCTTGCAGCCTGCGGTGCGGCAAAGGAAGAGGAAAAGGTAAACGAAGCAAAAGCAAGTGCAGTTCTTACCGTTGAAAAGAAAGAACTCAAGTCAGGCGATACATTGAAAATCAATGTAAAATCAGAGGGTCTGAATTATGAAACGAGTCCCTGGGTGGGCATCGTTCCCGCAGGTGACTTCGCAACCGAATATGACATTGACGACGTTGATCTCTGGTATGAATATATTACCGAAGATACACAGGACTTTGAAGTAAATCCCGACGAAATCGGACTTGAAAGCGGCGAATATCTCGTTACCGTTGCAGACAGCGATGACAACGAAACAGGCGGAATTCTTGCCACAGAAACAATCTCATTCACAAAGGATGCCGAGGAAGCCGAGGAAAAGGACGAAGGTGTTGAAAAGAACTCAGCATATTTTGCGGAAAAGTACGGTCTTAACATCTGCCCCTTCAGCATCAGTGTCAACGGAGAAGAAAAGGATTATCATTTCCGTAACGGCGGTGACCTTACAACATGGACATTTACAGAGGAAAATACCGACGGCTGGTATTACTACAATGACCGTGTTATTTCCGCCGACAATAAATATGCAATCGGTCCCGAAATAGACAGCTTTTCATCATTCTGCACATACGAAGCACAGCCCTATGACGGTCCCGCTCTCACTCCCGAACAGCAGGCTGAAATAAAAGACGGTGTGCTTTACATTCTCAATTCCTATACTCCTTACAGATTAAACTGGGGTGTAGCTCTTGAAAGTGAAACAGAAGAAGACGAAATTGAGTATTCCGTAAACGATATTGAAGACGATTTTAATGCAGGCGAAAATGTCTGTTTCTATTCCGGCTATGATATAAACGGTGACGTCGAATTCAATGCGGAGCTGCTTATTTTCAATCACGACGGTGATATGTCGGTTTACGGTGCGGAAATGACAGACGGTCTGAGAGAAACAGCGGTTGACAGCATTACGCTCACCAATCCCGAAAACGAAGCACCCTCAGGCACATTCAGCATTGCAGAGCCCGGAAGATACGACATCGTACTTACATACGACGGTTTTATTGCCGGTTATGTTGTAATCACCATTGAATAAGTATCGGAGGACACTTTATGTTTCTGAAATTCACAAAAGCATTCGGTCAGCCCGGCTGCGTAGCTCTTTATGCGGTGTTTTCGGCACTGGCAGTTAAAATAACCGTAATCCCCCTGATATTGCTGCTGGTAATGCACTTTACCGAATATCTGATTATAGGACATAAGGTTGCCAAAGAAAACGGGTTGGGAATTGCAGAAGGATTCCTGAAATGTATGTGCTTCGGCCTTACCTGGTGGCTGCCCGTAAAAAAAGCGTCTGAAGGCAATGAAAAAATTAACTGAATAATCAATCGGAGTGTGCCTCACGGCACGCTCTTTTTTTCTGTTTCCGATTGATTTTTCATAATATATATTATATAATGAGTTTGTATGCAGACATTTTAAGCGAATTGTATGCAAAATCAATATTCAAGTGAAATCAGGCATCGGAATGACAGATACAAAAAAGGAAAACAAAATTATTTTTATCTGCTGGCTTGCCTACATGGTGGCGTATATCGGCAGACTGAATTTTTCGGCATCCATAGTGGCAATCATCAGCGACACGGGGCTTACCAAAGCCGCCGTGGGTATCGTAACCACCTTCTTTTTCTTTGCTTACGGCATAGGACAGCTGGTCAACGGAATACTTTCAAAGCACTATAACGGCAGGATAATGGTATTCATTTCTCTGACTATTTCATCCCTGCTGAATCTTGCAATTCCTCTGTGCGGAAGCAACGTATCCGTAATGAAATATATATGGCTTCTTAACGGTGCGGTACAGTCAATTCTCTGGTGTACGCTCATTAAAACCATTTCGGAATTTGTTTCGGACAAGGGAATGCCCAGAGCAATCTTCGTAATGAGCACCACCAACACCGTAGGCACCTTTGCGGTTTACGGTATGTCGGCACTTTTTGTAAAAATCGCAACCTGGCGAATCACCTTTTTTGTGGCATCCGCCTTACTTATAATCACGGCTTTCGTATGGTATATCAGTTACGGAAACGAAAAGCCCCCCGTTGTTCTCAAAAAAGAGCAGGATGAAAAATCCTCTGTAAGACACAGCGGTGTAATGATTGCCTGCATAGCCACGATATGCCTTGCGGGTATAGCAAACGGATTTATCAAGGACGGCGTAAATACCTGGGTACCCAGCGTACTGAACGAGGAATTCGGCGTTACGGAATCTCTTTCAATACTGCTTACGTTCCTGCTTCCTCTTATGTCAACCCTCAGCGCCGGTTTAATAAAAAAGATTCACGAAAAAATCAAGTCACATTCTCTTATGAACACGATTCTCTACGGTGTGACTGCTTTGCTCTGCGGCGGCATAATTTTCTTCTTCGGAAGAGGAAACATAGTATTCATTATGATTTGCTTCATAATGACCTCCGCGGTAATGGCAATGGTAAACAACGTAATTACAAGTATGTTCCCTCTGGACAGAAGAAAACTCATGGGCTCCGGCTTTGCGGCAGGTCTGCTCAACACCTTCTGTTACGTGGGCAGTACGATTACATCATATACCCTCGGCGCAGTTGCGGATAAGAGGGGCTGGAATACCGTATTCGTAATAATGCTCTGTGTCAGCATGGCGGCATTTGCCGTTTCCGCTGTGGGCAGCGTATTTGATAAAAAAGTAAACCGTATAACCGAATAAATGAAAGGCGACCTTAAGATGAAAAACAAAATTATTCTCACCTCTCACCCCATGCGCAAATGCACGATTTTCCCCGAGGGAAGTCCCGAAATTCCTGCTGAGCTTTTTACCGTAAAAAATGAAAAGCCCGATTTCACCGGCTTTCCCTATCCCCTTCCCAATGCAAAAAAGGATTATACAATCCGTGCAGAGGGTGATGGAGTAATCTGGTACGGCTCGGCAAAGGGCGTAACAAAATATGACCCGAATGCCGAATACGATTTTGACAAGGTATCATACTTTGCCGCCGACAGAGATTTACCCGACAATAACGTAAAGGCAATCCTCCCCGCAGGCAGAAACGCCTGGGTGCTTACCCGAAGCGGTGCGGCATTTATTGAGGAGGTTACCTTAACGGGCAAGCAGGTCAGTGATATTCTCCTGAAGGAAACTCTCGAAATTGTTGACCGAAGAGGCATGGTCAGCCAGAGACAGCTCAAGAAGGCAAGAGACCTTTCTTCAAAATTCCCCTTTGCACATTCCGATAATGACGGTGGATTTACCGCCTGCTTCTGCATGGGTGAAATATTCAGATATGCAGTTCTCAAAAAAGAAAAGGGCATTGATGACCCGGAAACCATCCAGGCAAAAAAGGTTGCTGTCAAAGCTCTCGAGTCCTGCCTGCTTCTTTGCCATATTCACGGCAGAGGTGACGGCTTCGTTGCAAGAACTTACGTTACCACCACAGAGGAAACACCCGACGACGGTATTTTCTTTAAGAGAAACGGCGACAAGGCAATCTGTGTTGATACATCTGCCGCAAGGGGAAGAAACATTGTGGGCTATGAAATAAACTGCTCCGCTCCCATTCCCGAACGGCTTCGTCATCTGCTTACGGATTACGGCTTCACCGAGGATGACATTATCTATAAGGCAGACACCAGTTCCGATGAAATCACTCTGCAGATGCTTAATTTCCTCTTTGCACATTGGTATCTCACCTGCGACGACAAGGAGCTTGACGAAATTATAAAGCAGACTGTCAAAGGCATTGCAGACCATATAATTGACCACAAATTCATTCTTGCCGACTATTCGGGAGAAAGCACAACCTGGGCAAAATGGAACGAAGGATATTTCATGACGGAAGACGGCTATGTTGACGGAGCACTCAACTCCGCAGAGCTTCTCTTTTACCTCAAGGCCGTAACGGAAATTACGGGAGAAGAGGGCAGATATCTTGAAACCTACAACTATCTTATAAACGAAAAAAGATATGCCGATCTTACCGAAAAGCACTGGGACAGAGCGTTCCAGATAAATTTCGTTGAAGACGTAAATCTTTTTGAATCAATCATGTACGGCGACCACATGCTCTGCTCCGCATCCTTTGCAGGTCTCGGTATGCTGGAAAAAGACCCCGTACTGCTTGAAAAATACAGACGCGGCTACAAGGCCTGGTGGAACACCTCTATTGAAAGAGAGCATAATCCCGGCTACGATTTCCTCTATCTTCTGGGCTGTCCCGACGAAGAAATCAACTGTGACAGAGCAAAGGAATGGTTTTACAGATTTAATATCAGCCGTCTTGCTTCCGGTGTTTCCCTTGTCGGCAGACACGATATCCCCGTAAGGGAATATTCCCCCGAATATAAGCAGACAAGCGTTCTTCTGCCTCCCGATGAAAGATTCATCTCAAAGTATGACCGCGATTCTCTTGAATACAAGAATGTGGACAGCGGCGGAATGAAGTACGTTGAAAGCTGCTATCCCTTTAACTTTGCATACTGGCTCGGCAGACTTTACGGATTTATCGAAGGAGAATAATTATGAAGCAGAATATACATCTTATAGGCAACGCTCATCTTGACCCCACGTGGCTGTGGAGATGGCAGGAGGGCTGCGGTGAAGTAATGCAAACCTTCCGCTCGGCAGTTGACAGACTTAAAGAATACGACGATTTTATATTCACCTGCTCCTCCGCCTGCTATTACAGATGGGTTGAGGAAATTGACCCGGAGCTGTTTGAAGAAATCAGAGAAATGGTAAAAGCGGGCAGATGGGTTCCCGTAAACGGCTGGTGGGTACAGCCCGACTGTAATATGCCGTCTGCAGAAAGCTTTGCAAGGCAGGCGTTATACAGTCAGCTTTATTATCAGGAAAAATTCGGTCAGATATGCCGTGTAGGATATAATGTTGACTCCTTCGGTCATAACGGAATGCTTCCCCAACTGCTCACTCTGGGCGGTATGAGATGCTACGTAATGATGAGACCCGGTGAACACGAAAACGGCGAAATGCCCAAGGGACTTTTCTGGTGGGATTCCGCAGACGGCTCAAGGGTACTCACCTACCGCATCCCCACGGGTTATGCCGAAAACGGCAAAAAATCCATTGATAACGCAATAAATCTTCTCTCCCATATGGGTGAGGAAAGCAATCACGGCATGATGCTCTTCTACGGTGTAGGCAATCACGGCGGCGGCCCCACAAAGGGTGACATTGAATATATCAAATCACTTATGGCTGATGGCTGCAGCGAGCTTAAATTCTCATCCCCCTTTGAATACTTCAAAGAGGTTTGCTCAAACGGGCTTGACATTCCTTCCTGGAGCGATGACCTTCAGCACCACGCCAGCGGCTGTTATTCAGCCACGTCACTCATTAAGCAGGTTAACAGAAAAGCGGAATTTTCTCTCGCAAATGCGGAAAAATGGAATACGGTTGCTTGTGCGTCCTACGGTCTGCCTTCATCCCGCAAGGCATTCAAAGAGGCCTGGCTTGACGTATGCTACAACCAGTTCCACGACATAATGTGCGGCTGTTCAATCCGTGAAGCATACGATGACGCAAGGGCACAGGTGGAATCGGCAATCGCCTTTGCCGACAAGGAAGAAAACAAGGCAATGCTCCGCATTACGGGTAAAATCAACACCTGGATTGAGGGCGTTTCCGATACGGTTTTCTGTAACGAAAGACATCACTGCGAAAATCACAAATTCCCCAGACACATTGCAGTATTCAATCCCCTTTCATACGAGGTAAAGACCACCGTAAGAACGTATCATCCCTCAAAGAAGGTAGTGGATGCCGAGGGCAACAGCGTGCTGTTTTCAAACGTCCGTTCATCCCGTTCCAACGACAGACATAAGGACACCGTATTCTGTGCGACAGTTCCTCCCATGGGATATGCGGTTTATAAGCTCTGGTTTGAGGATTCGGAGATAGAGGCAGAAAAACCGACAACCGATATCAAGGCAGGAGAATACTTCCTTGAAAATAAATTTATCAAAGCGGAATTTGATGCCTCCACAGGCGCAATCAGTTCACTGGTTACAAAGAATGACGGCAAAGAGCATATCTGCCCCGGCTCATTCCTTCCCACGGTAATTGATAACTCAAAGCCCGACACCTGGGCACATAACATATTCAAATTGCACGACGTTATCGGTACAATGGCTCCCGAAAGCATTAAGCTTGTGGAGTCAGACGGTGCCAGAGCCGTAATCAGAGTACGCCACACCTACGGAAAATCCTATCTTTCCCAGGATTTCATCCTTGACAGCGAAAGCGAAATGATAAGAGTCAAGGCAAGAGTTCTCTGGCAGGAGCCCCTTACCATGCTGAAGATGCCCGTAACAATTCCCGGCAGTAATCCCATTTCAACCTACGAAATTCCGGGCGGCTTCATCAAGAGGCCTGCAAACGGTGAGGAAGAGCCGGCTCTTACCTGGGCTGACGTAACCGCAGAGGAAAGCGGTGTTGCACTCATCAGTGATTCAAAATACAGCTACGACTGTCCCGATAATACCCTTCGCCTTACAATGCTCAGAAATTCAATCTTTGCCGACCACTATTCGGACAGACCCGAAGCAGACTTTGCATACTGCGACGAAGGACTTCAGAGATTTGAATACGGCATCTATGCTCATTCGGGCAATGCAGAGGACAGCGGCGTTCAGTACTATGCGGATATTCTCAACAGCAAGCCCTGTGCCGTTCCCGTTGGCTTCCATAAGGGTACGGAGCCCCTTGTAAAATCATTTATCAGCATTGATAAGGATAATATCAAGGTAATGTCCTTCAAGACCTGCGAAGACGGTTCCGGAGATTATATACTGAGAATGAGAGAAACGGCAGGCAGAGAAACCCGTGTAAGCGTTGTATGTGATATAATCAACGCGGGATTCCGTGCTGATTTCAAGGGTCAGGAAATCAAGACCTTCCGTATTGATTCGGATGGCTACGTAAAAGAAACCGACTTCCTTGAAGGAATAGTTAAATAAACAAACAAAAAGCGGATGCTCAATGAGCATCCGCAATTTTTATCAGTCTTTATAATACTGAGGAAGATACTGCTTATGTGCTTCCTTCATTTCTTCAAAGCACTTATGAGCTGCTTCCCAGTCGCCTACAAGAGGATGGATAAGAAGAGCGTTGAGAGCTGCTTCCTCGTCACCGTCTCTGCCTGCCTTAACGGTAAGATTCTCATACTGCTTGACTACACTCATAAGACCGATGATATGCTTGTTATCAATCTTGCCTACGGGAACGGGCTTTGCGCCGTCCTTTCCGATAACAGCGGCAACCTCGATTACATCGTCGGGCTTAAGGAAGGGAAGAGTATCGCCGTTTTTGATATTTACAACCTGAACGTCATTGATATCATTGGCGATTGCGTTGATAAGATTTACGGCAACAAGGGAATACTTGTGGCCGCCTCTCTGGTCAAGAAGTGCGGGCTTAACGTAAAGTCCCTCGTCTGAATACATTTCAAGAAGCTGCTCTTCAATTTCCATACATACCTGAGCTCTGCTCTTTTCACCGTGAAGAAGGTGGTCAAGCTTCGCATTTCTGCAATAATAATACTGAAGATATGATGAAGGAATGGCGTGAATTGCCTTGAGGGTTTCAAGTGAGAACCCGTCATCCTTGATATTTGACATTACCTTGGGAGTGAAGCCCTCACCGATAAGCTTATCAATAAGCTCTTCGCCGTGAAGACGAACGGAGGTAAACCAGCTCAGGTGATTAAGACCGACATAGGTATATTCCATATCTTCGCCTACGTCCTCTTTGGTATCGTCAATCATATCAATGGGAACGTTGCAGAGACCTATGCACTTAACGTTTGTGTTATTGAGAACGAACTCGGTAATAATACCCGAGGGATTGGTGAAGTTGATGAGCCATGCATCGGGGCAGACTGCTTCGATTCTGTCACAGATATTCTTAATTACGGGGATAGTTCTCTGTGCCTTGAAAAAGCCGCCGATACCGGTAGTTTCCTGACCGATAAGGTTATACTTAAGGGGAATGGTTTCGTCAAGATGTCTGCAGGGAAGCTTACCTACACGAATCTGGGTTACGACGAAATCAGCACCCTGAAGAGCTGTATCAAGGTCATCGGTAAGAACTGTTTCACAGTCAACACCTGCCGCCTTGAGCATACGGATACAAAGGTTGCCTACGATAGTTCTCTTGCGATCATCTATGTCCATAAATGAGATTTTCTTAAGCTTAAGTGAATCCTGTGCCTTGAGAAATCCGTCAATAAGCTCGGGGCAATAGGTACTGCCGGAACCGATAACGGCTACATTGATTTCTTTCATTTTATTTATCCTCCAATCGGCAAACCGCCATTAATATTTCAGACGTATTTTTGCATAATCCAGTTGATACAACCCGTTACAGGGGGCTGAGTAAGCTTAATGAATTTAAGCTTTCTGCCGCTGTATTTCTGTGATTTTTCAAGAAGCATATCAATATATGCTTTATTGTCAAGCTTTGCGTTGATTGAGCCGGAAAGTACAACCTCAATCTCTTCGCCTTCAAAATTAAGCTGTGAAGCCAGAGCGGCTATAAGCTTGGCACCTCTTTCCGCCATTGCTTCGCAGTATCTGAGTGCGGGAGCATCCCCCTGCTTTGCCGCTTCAAAGAAAAATCCGATAAGATTACGGATATGCTCTGTTCCGCCGCTTCCTTCGATTTTATCAATAAGGGTAAGGAACTGCTCTCTCTCGGTGAAATTGTATTCCTTCTTTACCATATCGGTAATAAGGGTCTTTTCAAGGCCTAAGAAAATTTCGTCATAGACAAGTTCAAATGCCTTGAACATTATATTGGTGCCGCCGGAAATATCGCCGGTAAATTCGCCCAGACCTGCGAGCTGAAGCATTTTTTCGTCTGAGTCGATACCGTTGCAGCATACACCGGTACCGCAGTTAAAGCCGATTGCCGGGCCCGTTTCGGAGCCCGCCTTTACAACGATAAAGCCGTCGTTGAAGATTTCAAAATTATCAAGTCCTTTATCTTTAAGCAGGCCGCACATTTTATCATGCTGCCAGGGATGGTCAATACCCGCAAGTCCCATAAGCGTAAAGGACACATCCGAAAGCTTGATTTCGGATTTGGTGCAGAGATTATTGATGCCTTCCATTATGATATCACTTGCTTCATCAAAAGCACCGTCAAGATTTTCGTGATTACTGCCGGGGCCCTCACAGATTACAAGCATTGTTTTCTTTTCGTTAAAAAGTGCAAACGCCGTTTTGGTGCCGCCGCCGTCAACGCCGATATAGTACTTCATAGATTACTCCTTCCTCAAAAAGCCGAATTATTCATCAAAAAACTCGTCACAGACTTCTTCAAGGCAGAATGCCCCGCGTCTGAAGGGTTCTCTTTCAATCCACATACCGTTTGTGAAATCGGGGAACGGAACAGGTGCCGAGCCGATTGCGATTGATTGCTCCGAAAGGCAGGTTACCGCCATCCAGGTTGCCGTATCGTAAACGTCAATGGGGGGCTGTGCATCAAGCCGAACGCTTTCAACAAAGGCACTGAGCACAAGATAATCCATACCGCCGTGACCGCCTGCGTGAATACCCTCTTCGGAATACTTTTTCCACAGAGGATGCTCATACATATCACGGTATCCGTCTTTCACAAATTCCTGGGGTCTGTGCATCCAGTCCCCTTCCTGAACTTTAGTCTGTTTCTCAAGGAAGATGGCGTTGCCGTCCTCCATATAGAAGCCGTTTGTACCCTGAACTCTGTATCCTCTTGAATATGATCTGGGAAGTGAGCAGTCATGGGTAAGCACTATGGTTTCACCGTTTGCGCATTTGATGAGAGTGGTGGTAACATCACCCTGATTGAAGCTGTAATCAGCCAGGTCATAATCCTCGCCTTTATTCTCAACAATCCACTTGTGAAGTCCTCTTGACTTGGTGGACATTGAAACGAGAGAAATATATCTGTTGCCCCTGTTGATGCCCAACACCTTGGAAATGGGGCCCAACTGATGGGTGGGATAAAGCTCGCCGTTGCGGTGCTGGAAATTAACAAGTCTGCCGTGTCTGTTTTCTCTGCCGAGACAGATTTCATCTCTGAGGTCGTGCTGATAACCGCCCTGCATATGGATAATCTCACCGAAGATGCCCTGTTTCACCATATTGAAAATTGCCATTTCGTTTCTGTCGTAACAGCAGTTTTCAAGAAGCATACAGAACTTGCCCGTTTCCTCGCTTGCTCTTATCATCTGCCAGCATTCCTCGATACTTGCGGCGCCGCCGACTTCAATAGCCACGTGCTTGCCTGCTCTCATGGAGTCAATGGCAATACGGGAATGGGTAATCCAGGTTGTGCAGCAGAGAATGGCATCTATGTCGTCTCTCTTGAGAAGCTCCTTATAGTCGGTATATGCATCGGGCTTTTTACCCGTAACCTCTTCAACTATCTTCTGACCCTCAAGAGCTCTGTCCTCGTATTTATCGCAGACCGCAGGGACTCTTACGCCTTCGCAGTTAAGCATCTCTCTCATCTGACCCCTGCCTCTGCCGCTCAGACCGATTACGCCGATATTTACAAATTCCTTCATACATACATCTCCCCTCAAGCGTACCCGAGTATTTTACCAAAAATAAAAATATATTTCAACAGTTACTTAAAAAATCTCTTGAACAATCTGCGCCATTTCAGATTATAAATGATAATAACTTTTGTGAGTGCTATATCATACATGACGAAAGCGAGAGTGCCTATACCGAGCAGAATGGGAATTGCCATCATCCCCCACTCCTGCATTTCATCTATTTCAAGTCCTATGAATTTCATCATAAGCCAATAGGAAACCACCATTGTGCAAATGAACATACCCGACTTCAGCACCCATTCAAGTACCTTTTTTGTCTTTGACTCAATCAGAGCTTTTACGATGGGATAATAGCCGAAAAACGCAAGATACATCACCGCAACCTCTTTTTCGGGAACAAGGAAAATGCCGAGTATGGCAACGGTTGCGTAAATGCCGAAAGCCCACTTTTTATCAATTTCAATCACGGCAAAAATCATCAGCGCACCTGCCGCCGCAGGTAAGGCATAGGTCATAAAAGGCACTATCGCCACCGATATCATAAGCACAAGGGAAAGCGCCGCAACTATTCCCCCGATTGCACATTTAGAGCTTTGTTTCATAATTTACCTCAACAGCAGGGAATAATATCTCCGCCCATACATTCGCAGCAGCAATCGGCGCAGAGAAGCCCGGAGCAGATATTACAGCAGCTGCAATCGCTGTCGGAATTTTTGCCCTTTGTTTTATAGCCGCCGTTTGAATATGAATTGATATTGTCGTATGCGCTTTTGTAGGTTTCATTTGAGGAATCAAGCTCGGTTGCCCTTCTGAAATATTTTTCCGCTTCCTCAAGCCAGCCCTTTTTTTGGCAGATTGTACCCTTAAGGTAATTCCATTCCCCGTTTCGCTGACTTTCGGGAACACCGTCAAGCAGAATCTGAGCGTCCTCAAGTCGTCCCGAATCAATCCTATGACGAATATCGGAAAAATCAGCACCGTAATATACATTTTGAAAGGAATAATCCCCCTCAAGCATAATCCGGTCGTATGCCTCGTCAAGCTCCTGCTGCTTACGCATATTGCCAGATTCGGCATATTGCCTTGAAAGCTGCTGATATGCGGCATTTATCTGTTCTCTTGTGGCGTACATTGAAACGCCGAGAATCTCATAAGGATTTTTCATAACAACCTCACTTAATCGTTACCGATTTTACGGTTTTACCCGTGTCAATTCCTCTGTATCTGTCAATCACGGCTTTTTCGGAGTTTCCGATTCCCGCGAAAAGTATGTTTTCGATTATTGATGAGAAGCGATTGAGCTTCAGCTTATCTCTGTATTCAAGCAAAGTGCCCTGAGTAAGATTCAGACACTTCTCTGCTCTGTCTGCGAAGGCATTTCTTTCTTCGTTGGTTTCAAGACGGGGAAATTCCTTTTTGAAAGGATTGAAATTTCCTTTTTTTATATCATCCTCAAGGTCATCAACCGCATCAAGGATATAAACGATTCTGCCCGTCATATAGCCCAGACGGTACATTTCGTCTTTCGTTTCATTTTCATAGCCGAGAGCAAAAATTCTGCCCAAAGCATCGGAAGAATAATGGGCCGCTTCGTCTATGGAGCAATCTGCCTTTTTCTCTGTCTCCGCCTGTTTTTTCATACATTCGGAAATAATCGCCTCAATATCGGGTGCTTTCTTTTTTGCCTTTTTGTGCATAAGAGCAACGAAAGGGAATAAGAGCAGAGAAAGAATTTTTTTGAATAATCCCCTATCACCGATATTGTCAAGTATTTTATAGTAAGCGATTATGACTATACCGTGGGCGCAGTAATCAATTTCGTCACGCTTACAGCAATAGCATTTTTTAGCGGGATTAAAGGGGCAGGATTTCCTTGTCAGAGTACAAGGACTGTCGGAAAGAGCAAGCTTCAGCATCGCCGCAAGAGTGAAATCGTAACTGAGAAGAAGCCGGGCAAAAGAGGAATAATTCCTGCCGAGAGAATGACAAAGCGAGCAGTACAGTCCCTTATACAGCTCATAGTCGCTCATCAGCATTGAATTTTTATCTGCCTTAACGTATCCCAGCATAATTTACTCCAATACACACTTAATCTATTATATTATATAACAAAAAAAGCTAAATGTTTTAACAAGATGTAAATTTATGGAACGAAATGAAATTAAAACCCGTTCCCTACTGTTGAATTACCCGCCGGCTGATGATATAATGATAAAAAATTTCACGGAGACTATATGGGAAAGAAAATAATCTGCATATTGACCGCATTGATACTGACGGTACTTTCCGGCTGCGGTAAAGCCGCGGAAGACGTAAATACCACGTCTGTCCCCCCGGTCAGCACTACGGCGGTAACGGAAACGACAGAAGAAAAAGCAACGGAAAAGGACGAAGTACCTATTACGGTGATAAAGCCCGGTGAAACGCTTAAAATGCTTGAAAAGGATTTTTACGTTTCGTCATATTCGGGAGATTACGGCTTTGATGAACTTCTGGAAAGAGGGGGCGTAAAATCCGACAGCGAACTGACGGATTTCCTCATTGAATACGTGGTAACGGGTCAGCTTGACCTGATGCTTCAATACATGGGAAGCGGCTGCAGTACCCTTGCGGCATCGGATAAAAACGGAAACGAATATTTCGGCAGAAACTATGACTGGAATTACTGTGAAGGCATAATAATGCTCTCGGAGCCGAAAAACGGATACCGTTCCGTTTCAACGGTAGACGGAAATTACGTAACCAATCCGAATTTTGAAATTGAGGGAGATATCAAACGCCTTTGCGCATTATACTGTCCCCTTGACGGAATGAACGAAAAGGGCGTATGCATCTGCGTCAATATGATAAGTGATAATAACGCTGTCGATCAGAATACGGAAAAGCCGGATATCACTACCACAACGGCCATACGGCTTGTGCTTGACAAGGCGGCTTC
>JAKSQQ010000035.1 GCA_024404015.1 Clostridia bacterium | reverse complement strand
ATGACCAGAAGATTATTCCCGAAAAAGGACATACAGACCTTAACCATGACGGTTATTGCGAAGAATGCGGTATTCTCTTTGATGCAGAAGCCGTAATCTCAAATCTTGTTCTTTCAATTGAACTTCCCAAGACCAAGAGCGTTAACTACGGTGATATCCTTGTTCTTAACGCAAAGATCAGTACTCCCGACAAGGTCGTTCCCAGCGGATATAAGGTAGTATGGACTGCTAACTATCCTTCGGCAGTTATCCTTACTCCCTCGTCTGACGGTCTTACCTGCGAAGCAAAGGTTATCGGCGTCGGTACTGATGAAGACGGCAACAAGGACGATACTATCGTTGTCACCGCTACCCTTCTCAAGGGTGACAATACGGAAGCCCGTAATCTTAACGGTGTAATCCACGGTACTGTTTCCTTCAAGGCAAAAATCGGTATCTATGAGAGAATCGTTAACTTCTTCAAGACCATCCTCTTCTTCCTTAACAGAAGAGTATACTGATTGATTCTTAAATAATTCAGGCGGGAGATTTTCTCCCGCCGTTTTATTTTGCCCTGAAATATTGATTTTGACTGAGCTCTATGATATCATTGTAATATATATAATGTAAAGGTGGCCTTGTTATGTCAAAGAAATGTGTTTCCTGCGGTAAGGAATTAGACAGCGACGCCGCAGTATGCGATCTTTGCAGCGCTCCTCAGCCGGTATTTGAAAGCGAAGAACCCCAGGAAGAAATCAAAGAGGAAACCGTAAAAGAAAATATAGAAGTAATTACGGAAGAAGCACCTGAGGAGCCGATTGAAGAGTTGGCTGAAGATGAAGAGGATGAGCCCATCCAAAGAGCAAGGAAGGGTAAGCCCGACAGACCTCTTTCAAAAAAGAGAGCCCTCATCATCGGTATACCCGCCGCGATTATTGCCGTTGCTCTTGCAATATTGATTTGCTTTATTGCCGGCTCAACCTATCAGCACGCAGTCAAAAAATTCTGCAAGGGTTATTTCGGAAACAAGCCCGGCGCGTATATTGATTCCGTAAGCGCCCTGAAATATTACGGCTACGATGCTGAGGAGTTTTATGAAAATAAAAAGATTTTTGTCCAGAACGAGCTTCTTAACGCCACCCGGTCTTACGTTAACGAAATCGGCAAGGTAAAAAATGTTAGTGTAAAATTTGACAAGAAAGCAAAGAAAGACAAAGAGTACGTTGATATGCTGATTCTCCTCAGCGGTGCGGATGTAAACAAAGAGGGCATCAAGGCAAGTGAAATCACAAAGCCATGCACCGTTGACCTTACCGTTACCCTCATCGGCAAAAAGGGAGACAAAATTCTCAGCGTAAAAAATCTTTTCGTATGCAAGGAAAAGGGTGAATGGAAGGTATATAAATCCTTTGAAACCGACGTTTATACGTACGAGCTTGAGGAATCCTGATAAGAGGTAAGATATGGCAAAGATTTGTCCCCGATGCGGCGGCAGGGTAGAGGATAATGCGGTTAAGTGTAATAACTGCGGATTTACCCCATCTGCCGTAATGAATAATGAAAATATAAATAATATAAGTAATAAAAGCGGTAAAAGTAAGAAGAAGAATAAGAAGCTTGTAAGCGCCATTGTTCTTTCGGTTTGCTCTGCGGTTATAATTATCTGTGTCGGGTTGATTATCGGCTCGGCTGTTTCCTCCGGCTATAAAAAAGCCGCTGAGAATTACTTTACCGCCATGGTAAAATGTGATTTTGATTTGTATTGGGATTCTCTCAGCTCCCTTGAATACGGCGGAGTGAATTTTGAAGACAGATATTCCGTTTTGGGCAGCGGTCTTCCTATGGGTCTCGGGTACGATGCTTATCTCGGAGTAATTTCCTCAAGCATCCAGGCGAAAACCGGCGAGGTCAAAAAGGTTAAAGTTGAAATCGGCAACGTCAGCAAGACGGATAAGGATGAATTGGACTCCCTTTATTCAAAGTATGTTTCGCAGAATCCTTCGCTTTCAAGAAAGGATATTAAGGGCGGAAAATCCTTTGATGCAAAGGTCACGGTTAAGGGAGAAAACGGCGAAACCGAGATTGAAACCTTTAACCTTATTGCGTTAAAGGAAAATAAAAAATGGCGGGTTTTTTCACTTGAATCCGACATTGATTTAGCGTCACTTATCGGGTAAAATTGTTCACCCCGATTTAACAGTTTGTTAATTGATTTCCGCAATGCTTTATGATATTATTCGGGAAAAAGGAGGGTGATAATCATGACGAATATTATTATCTGGGCAGTAGTACTTGCACTGCTTATTGTCGTCGAACTGGCAACGGCACAGCTTGTTACAATCTGGTTTGCCGCAGGTGCTCTTGTGGCACTTATTGCCGCCTCACTTAATGCAAACGTCTGGATTCAGCTTTTGCTTTTCGGAGTAGTGTCCGGAATTACCCTTGCGGCAACAAGACCACTGGTAAAGAAAATTACCAAACGACAGGCGGAGCCCATGAATGCGGACCGATGTATCGGTGAAAAAGCCGTTGTTACGGAAAAAATCGATAATGTAGCCGGTGCGGGAGCCGTAAAGGTCGGCGGTATTATCTGGTCAGCCCGCTCCTCAACGGGAGAGGTCATTGAGCAGAATAAAACGGTTGAAATTGAAAAAATAGATGGCGTTAAAGTCATCGTTAAGGAGGTATAATCATGGGTCCTTTCGGTTGGATTTTATTGTTACTTTTCATCACAGCAATAGCGATAGTTATTGCCAACGTCAAAGTCGTTCCTCAGTCAAAAGCTTACGTTATTGAGCGTCTCGGTGCATATTACTGCACCTGGGATACCGGCATTCACGTAAAGACTCCCTTCATTGACAGGATTGCAAAGCAGGTTTCTTTGAAAGAGCAGATAGTTGACTTCCCGCCTCAGCCCGTTATCACAAAGGATAACGTTACAATGCAGATTGATACGGTCGTATTTTTCCAGATTACCGACCCCAAGCTTTTTGCTTACGGTGTAGAGAAGCCCATCATGGCTATTGAAAATCTTACGGCTACAACACTCCGTAATATCATCGGTGACCTTGAACTTGACCATACTCTCACTTCCCGTGATACCATCAACGCCAAAATCAGAGGTATTCTTGACGAGGCAACAGACCCCTGGGGTATCAAGGTAAACAGAGTTGAGCTTAAAAACATCCTTCCTCCCAAAGAAATCCAGGATGCAATGGAAAAGCAGATGAAGGCAGAGCGTCAGCGCCGTGAGTCAATTCTTACCGCTGAAGGCCAGAAGGCAAGCCAGATTCTTGTTGCAGAAGGTCAGAAGGAAAGCCAGATTCTTCAGGCACAGGCAGATAAAGAAGCCGCAATCCTTGCAGCCGAAGCAGAAAAAGAGTCAAAGATCCGCAAGGCAGAAGGTGAAGCTCAGGCCATCCTTAAGGTTGAGGAAGCAAGAGCAAAGGCAATCGACCTTATCAACGGTGCAAATCCCGGCAGCGGATACCTTACAATCAAGAGTCTTGAGTCCTTTGAGAAGGCAGCAGACGGTCAGGCAACCAAGCTGATTATCCCCAGCGACCTTCAGTCCATCGCCGGCCTTGCCGCAAGTGCAAAGGAAATACTCAAATAAGCAAATAAACAAATAAACTTACGGAAAAGGCGGAGCTTCATAACTCCTTATGAAGCCCCGCCGCTATAATATTATGAAATACGATACGTTGATTTGTGACCTTGACGGTACACTTACAAATACTATCGGCGACCTTACCGAGGCGGTGAACGTTGCCCTTAAACAATACGGTTTTCTCCTCAGAAACGAAGATGAAATTACACGATTCGCGGGTAACGGCAACAGAACTCTTATCAAGCGCAGTGCTCCCGAAAACACAAGCGAGGAAATAAGAGAAGAAATGTATGCCACATTCTGCGAATATTATGAAGCTCATTCCATGGTGAAGACGAAGCCCTACGAGGGCATTACAGACGTGCTGAATGAACTTAAACGCATGAACGTCAAAATGGCAGTAGTGACCAATAAAAACGAAAGTATTGCTTTTGACGTGGTGAAGCATTATTTCGGCGACCTGTTTGATGCGGTAATCGGTCAGATTGACGGGGTACCTCTGAAGCCCGCTCCCGACGGTGTTTTCCGTGCCATTGAGAAACTGGGCGCGGATAAAAGCAAATGCGTTTATCTCGGCGATTCCGAGGTTGACTGTATGACTGCCCATAACGCCTCCCTTCCCATTATCGGAGTGCTGTGGGGATTCAGAGACCGTGCAATTCATGAGAAATACGGCTCCGAATATATCATAGAAAAACCGTCACAGATAATTGATATTATAAAGTAAAGACTGCCCGTGAGCAGTCTTTTTCTTTTACTTATAAAGCTTCAGCGTTGCTTTCAGCTTGGCATTATATTCTTTTTTTACGCTTTCGGGGGAAAGGACCTCACATTCATCCGCAAAGCCGAAAAGCCAGGCGTAAAACTGAGGGCTGACCTTTATCTTTGTATTGATAATAAAATGTTCGTCTCCGTCGGGTACTACGCCGATATCCTTGCCGAAACGGTCAACCACAACGCCTATGAGATTATTTGCGAAGCGGATGCTGACCGTTTCCTCTTTTCCGTTAAACATGCCGAATACCTGCTTTGAATATGCGGTTAAATCCGCTTTTCCGAAGAGCTCCACACCCTGACGCTTATTTTCCGTATATCTGATGTTGTTCATCTTATCAACGCGGAAGTTCTTTATTATTCCCGCTTCGGCGTCATAGGCAAGCAGATAGTAGTTTTCATTATCCCAGATAAGTGTTAAAGGGGATACCTCGTAAAACTTGCCGTCGTGCTTGTATTCGGGCTTCTTATGAAGATTATACTGAAAGTATCTGAAACGAATTGTAACGTCATTATTGATTGCGTAGGAGATATGGTCAACTCCGTTGAATACGCTTTCGCTCATGGATTTGACTCTGTTCTGAACAACCACCTGACGCTGAAGCTGGCTTGCCTCATACTTATTGGTAAGTCCTTCAAGCTTGGATATCAGCTCAAGACTCTGCTTCTCGGGGATGAATTTTGAGCTTTGAATACTGTCAACAAGCAGCTTTATTTCGGATGTTTCAAATTCGGTGGAGGCGCAGTAATATCCGCCGTTCTTTTTCCTGATAAGTACTATATCGTCACCGTACTCGATAAGCTGCTGAATATCGTCATAAATCGTTTTTCTCTCGCAGGGAATGTCATTCTTTGCCAGATATTCAATCAGCCGGTTAACGGAAACGGGATGGTCCTCATCCGTGTTCCGTCTCAGATATTCCCTGATATACAGAAGCTTTAATTTCTGCCTTGACTGTTTTGCCATATCTGTCCCTCCGGTCCGCATTATTGTACTGTTATTTTAACTTTTGCGGACCGTAATGTCAACAGATTTATGACCTTGAGGTGTTTACTACCCTGAGCATACTGTTCTGACCGGGCCTCTGATTAAGGCAGGCAATGACCGCCTCTCTGTTTTTGACGGAGTAGGAAATCGCTTCACCGCATACGGGACAATGTACAAGCTTTGTTTCGCATTCGGCAGTCTTGTCAAGCACTTTACCGCAATTCAGACACCATATTTTCATAAAACCATCCTCCTTATGAAATACGATTTGTTTACATTCTCATGATATACCAAATGCGGTACTATAAAACGGACTGAAACTTACCTGCCATCCGATTTCAAAGTTAACCGATTATTCACAGAAAAAACATAATTGTATGATAAATTAACTGAGAGGTGACATTATGAAAAGAATAACTGTAATTTTGCTGATATCGGCTCTTGTTATATTCCTGTTTGCATCCTGCGGCAAAACGGAAAGCGGTAAAATCAAATACTCCGAAATCACCGGAGACTGGTGTTCCGAAGAGGGGGATTATCAGATAAATTTCGGCGGCTTTTCAGACAGCGGTTTACACTCCGGCACAATCAGGTATTATGAAGAGGGTGAACTGAAAGAGGACGGCTTCGGTTATAAACTGGATTTTGACGAAAATACAAAAGAGAACTCGCTGGTTATTACCATCGACGGCACAAGAGAGACGTATGAAATAAAACTTACCGGTGACGAATTGGCACTTACATTCTATGACGAAGAAACGGGCAGAGATGAGGTAACGACATATTACAAGGGCCGTGAACTTGTTGAGCCGGAAACAGCTTCTTCCGGGGTACCCGCAACTACAACGATACGGTTCAGTACGGATGAACCGAACAGCTCGACAGCCGATTGTACCATGACCTGCATCATCAAATCAATCAACGGTACTGTGATTACGGCGGCAAAAACGGAAAACGGAAAAGAAACGGAATCGCTCTATAATCTTGATTATGCCGTGATTAACAACCCCTCAAAGAAAACCTTTGCCGAGGGTGACGCGATTGAGGTCGTTTTCAGATATCCCATAGAGGAAACTTATCCCATGGGGGTTCCGTATCTGATTGATATTTTGCCCCGCGAATAAATCTGAATCAAATAAGAATATAAAAAAGGATTTTAAGTCAAGAAACTTAAAATCCTTTTACTTTTATGCATTTATCATGAATGCCGATGCGTATATTTCCGAGCTGATTTCAACAGTTATCAATGCACCGGTACCCATATCGTTATAGGTAAGAAGCTGATCTTTGTAGGAATACAGCTTGTCATAAAACGACTTATCCGTATCCCCGATTTTTTTTGCGTAGTCGTCAAGCTCCTTTTTCTTTACACCGTATATACCGTCGTCAAGTGTGAAGCTGTTATCCTTCAGCGTAACGCAGTCAAATTCCGATATGTTCCCGTCGTTGTCAAAGGAAACAATGCATTTTGCCTTATTGCCCTGAATGGCGTAGGTGTTTTGACTCAGGGTAACAAATTCAAGGAATCTCAAATCGCTTGTTCCGTCGCTTGAATTTTCCGTATAGATGATTCTGAAGGAATTATCTCCCTTGTCGTATTCCGCCTTCCAGGTCCTTTCAAGACGGTCGCTGGCGAATTTCAGCTTTCTGATGCCGTCCTCGTCAGAATAATAAACCGAATCACCGGAGCATTCATAAAAGAATGTGTTGGCGGCGGTTTCGTTTGTAAGCTCGTCATCAAATTTTCTGATAACGTCAAACACACTGTCGGGGAACGGATCAAACATGGTGAAAATATAGTTGGTGTTATTGAAATAAGTTTCGGGTGTTGCGGTTTTTATGTCATTGTTATGACTTGTTTCAAGGGTATTGACTCTGAGCATCAGAGAATTGATTATTTCCGTGTATCTCGTAAATGCTCCCACAAGGGTTTTTTCTTCATTTGAAAAGACAAGAGTATCCTTGTAGAGGGGTGTATCCTCCTTGCCGCAGGACGTAAAAGTAAGCGTCAGCATCATGAGGGCAATGAGGAGGCATAAAATCTTTTTCATTGATTATTTCTTTTCACTGTCACGGAGAATCTTTGCAAGCTCATCCATGAAAGTATTGATATCCTTAAACTGTCTGTAAACGGAAGCAAATCTGACGTAAGCGACCTCGTCAAGAGTACGGAGCTGTTCCATTGCAAGCTCGCCGATACTCTCCGAGCTTACCTCACGCTCAAGTCCGTTCTGAAGCTGTGCCTCAATGCGGTTAACTGCGGTTTCAAGCTGTTCAAGGGAAACGGGTCTCTTTTCGCAGGCTCTGAGCATACCTCTGAAGAGCTTGTCGCGGTCAAATACCTCTCTGGAATGGTCCTTCTTGACAACTATTACGGGTACTGATTCAATAACCTCGTAGGTTGTGAAGCGCTTGCCGCAGCTGTTGCATTCTCTTCTTCTTCTGATACGTTCGCCCTCATCGGTGGGCCTTGAGTCAATTACTTTACTGTCTTCGCAGGAACAAAACGGACACTTCATACTGTTACTCCTTATTTCGTAATGAATTTATCAATGAATTCGCTGAGCTTTTCGTTATAGGAATCGGGATCCTTTGCATAGCTTTCCGCGTGACCTGCGCCCTTGACAAGAAGGAGGTCCTTATAGTCGGATGAGCATGCGGAATAAACCTGATGAACCATATATGTAGGTACGAAATCATCTGCATCGCCGTGTACGAAGAGCATGGGAATCTTTGCTCTGCCAACGCTCTCGATGGGAGCAACGTCATTGAAATCAAAACCGTTAAGAGTTCTGTTGAAAAGGTCTGCCGTATAAAGCAGGGGGAAGTTGGGAAGATGAATATAGTCCTTGAGGCAATGCTCAAATTCTGCCGTGCAGGATGTATATCCGCAGTCTGCAACCGTAAACTTAACGTTTGCGGGCAGGTCGTGAGCGCCGGTCATCATCATAACCGTTGCGCTGCCCATTGAAACACCGTGAAGTACGATTTCTATATCATCACCGAATTTCTCAAGCATGAATTTAAGCCAGAGAAGACCGTCCAGGGATTCATGGTAACCGAAGCCGATATATTTACCGTCGCTGTCACCGTGTGCCTGATGGTCAATCATGAATACGTTGAAGCCGTTATCGTGCCAGAATTTAGCCATAAGTCTGAATTCGCGGCGTCCGTGACATCTGTAACCGTGGGAGCAGAAAACAAATTTCTTTGAGGGCTCTGCGGCGGGAATCATGTGAGCTTTAAGACGGAAATTCCTGGAGTTGATGATTTCATACTCCTGATATTCCTGCTCGTTAAGCCACTGGATTCTGGGGTCAACTGTTTCGTCAAGCTGAACGTTCTGCATTGATTTGCTTGCCTTTGCGGAAATCAAGGGGAAAATGGGAGCGTTTCTGTTCATTACCTCATTAAAGATAACGTAACCTCCGCCGAATGAGAAGGCGGCAGCTGCTGCGGTTGTGCCGAGAATGACTTTTGTAGCTTTTTTCATCTTCATAACCTCACTTTAACATATCAGACATATTATATAATCCGGGATTGCGGCCTGCGGTGTAAATTGCGGCATTTACCGCGCCGGTAGCAAACAGAGCTTTGCTTCTTGCGGAATGGGAAATCTTAATAATTTCATCGTTTCCCGCAAAAATAACCTCGTGCTCGCCGGTAATGGTACCGCCTCTGATTGAGTGAATGCCGATTTCATCGGGGCTTCTCTTTTCCCTTTTGGGATGACGGTTGTATTCATAATGGTCTTTATTGTCCAACTCCGCATTGATTGCATCGGCAATCATGTATGCGGTGCCGCTGGGAGCATCGACCTTCTGATTATGGTGCTGCTCAATGATTTCAATATCAAAATCATTGCCCAGTACCTTTGTTGCGGTTTTGGCAAGCTCAATGAGCAGGTTTACGCCTATGGACATATTTCCGCTTACAAAAAGGGGAATTGTCTTTGCCGCTTCCTTGAGCTTATCGTTCTGCTCCGGGGAAAGACCCGTGGTGCAGACAACACTGCCTATTTTTTTATCAAGGCAGTAATTCAGCATTGAATCAAAAGCGCAGGGATTTGAAAAATCAACCACCACGTCGGCTTCAATGCCGTTTATTTCGTCAAATGAAGAAAATACGGGATAGGGTCGGTCAACGTCGGCTCTGATGTCCACGCCTGCAACTATCTGCGCGTCTTCCTTTGAGGAAGCGCAGGCGGTAACTGCCGCGCCCATTTTGCCGCCGCATCCGTTGAGTATGATTCTCGTCATGGTTATGCCTCAATAAGACCGTGTCTTACAAGACTTGCACGGAGCTTTGCCTTTGATGCATCGTCCATTTCAACAAGGGGAAGACGAACGGGACCTGCATTGAGACCCATCATGTTCATTGCTTCCTTTACGGGAATGGGGTTAACGTCAATAAAGAGATTGTTGCAAAGGTCAAGCCATTCAAGCTGAAGCTTACGGCTTCCGATATAGTCACCGTCAAGATACTTCTGAACGATGTCGTGAGCAACGCCGGGTACTATGTTTGAGAGAACGGAGATAACACCCTTACCGCCAAGTGACATGATTGCGGTTACCTGGTCGTCGTTACCCGAATAGATTGAAAGCTCGTCACCGCAGAGAGCCGCAGTCTGCGCAATCTGTGAAATGTCGCCGTTTGCTTCCTTTGTGGCAACGATTCTGGGATGCTTGCAAAGCTCTGCATAGGTCTCGGGTTTGATGTTTACACCCGTTCTTGAGGGAACATTATAAAGTATGATGGGAGCGCTTACTCTGTCAGCTATGAAATTATAGTGCTGAATAAGACCTCTCTGTGACGTTTTATTATAATAGGGGGTAACGGAAAGAAGTGCATCAACGCCGCATTTCTCAGCTTCGTTTGAAAGCTCAACCGCATATCTTGTATCGTTGCTTCCCGCACCTGCGATAACGGGAACCTTATGGTTTACGGTTTCAACACAAAGCTTGATAAGGCGAACGTGCTCCTCTGTGGAGAGGGTCTTTGCCTCACCTGAGGTACCGCATACAACGATGGCATCAGTACCCTTTTTGAGCTGATATTCAACCATTTCACAAAACTTATCATAATTTACACTCTGGTCTTCGTTGAAGGGAGTGATGATGGCGATACCTGCGCCCGTAAAAAGAACCGGCTTCATAATATTACATCCTTTCGGTAGCGTTTAATCAGAATTTGCTTTCAATATAACCCTTGCTGCAAAGAGTTTCGGCAAGGAGCACACCGCCGCCTGCGGCACCTCTGAGGGTGTTGTGTGAAAGGCAGACGAATTTATAGTCATACTGAGTATCCTCTCTGAGACGGCCTGCGGAAATAGCCATACCGCCTTCAAGATTTCTCTGGAGCTTTGTCTGGGGAAGATTATCCTCCTCAAAGTAGTTGAGGAACTGTTTGGGGGCTGAGGGAAGCTCTGCTTCCTGGGGATAGCCCTTGAAGTTTTTCCAGATTTCCTTGATTTCTTCTTTGGTGGGCTTCTTGTCAAATCTTACGAATACAGCCGCCATGTGACCGTCGGACGCGGCAACACGAAGGCACTGCGCCGTAAAGTTGGGCTTCGTTGCGGGAACGATTTTGTCGCCTTCGATTTTACCCCAAATCTTAAGGGGCTCGATTTCGCTCTTCTCTTCCTCTCCGCCGATGAAGGGGATTACGTTGTCAACCATTTCGGGCCAGGTATTGAAAGTCTTGCCTGCGCCTGAAATTGCCTGATATGTACAAACCAGAACGTCCTTGACACCGAACTTCTCGTCAAGGGGATAAAGTGCGGGAACGTAGCTCTGGAGTGAGCAGTTTGATTTAACGGCGATGAATCCTCTCTTTGTGCCGAGACGTTTCTTCTGAGCGTCGATAATGGCGGCGTGGTCGTCATTGAGCTCGGGAATAATCATGGGAACATCGGGAGTGTGTCTGTTGGCACTGTTGTTGGAGATTACGGGGCATTCTGCCTTTGCGTAAGCTTCTTCAAGGGCGAGGATTTCGTCCTTTTTCATATTGACTGCGCAGAATACGAAGTCAACAGCGTCAACGATTTTGCCCATATCCGCTTCTGCGTCAAGGACTGTCATGGATGCGATTTTTTCGGGGATATCAGTTGTCATTGCCCATTTGGCGCCGACAGCTTCTTTATAGGTCTTGCCTGCGGAATGTGCGCTTGCTGCAAGTACCTCAATGTGAAACCAGGGATGCTCGGCAAGCAGAGTAATGAATCTCTGACCTACCATTCCCGTTGCACCGATAATGCCTACTTTGTAATTTTTCATGTGGTTAGACCTCTTTTCGCAGGGTATAAATTTGGCTTGACAATTTATACTCAATAAATTAAAATATACGATATAAATATTATCACATTATTTAGTGTTAGTCAATTAAAAATCACACGATTTTGTCCATATCTATACAGTTAATTGAGGCATTATGTATGAAACGAAGCGAATTTTTTTATGATTTACCCCAGGAGCTGATAGCCCAGCATCCCATAGAGCCGAGAGACAGCTCCCGCCTTCTCGTGCTTGACAGAGAGTCGGGAGAGGTTGAGCATCGCATATTCAGAGACGTTACCGACTATTTCAGACCCGGTGACTGCCTCATTCTCAATAACACCAAAGTCCTTCCCGCCAGAATGTACGGTACAAGGGAGGATACTGGCGCGGTGGTTGAATTTCTGCTTCTCAATCAAAAATCATTTGATACCTGGGAGGTCATTACGGGCCCCGGTAAAAAGGCAAGGGAGGGCCACCGCTTCACCTTCGGTGACGGCTCTCTCAAAGCAGAGGTCATTGAGGTGCTTGATGACGGCAACCGCATTGCAAAATTTGAATTTGAAGGCAACTTTTTTGACGTAATAGATAAAATAGGAGAAATGCCTCTTCCTCATTATATCACGGAAAAGCTTGAGGATAAGTCAAGATACCAGACTGTTTACGCAAAGGAGGAGGGCAGTGCCGCCGCTCCCACTGCGGGACTTCATTTTACTCCGGAGCTTCTTGAAAAAATCAGAAGCATGGGCGTTGAAATCGGATTTGTTACCCTTCACGTGGGTCTTGGTACCTTCCGCCCCGTAAAAGCGGAAAATATTGAGGACCACCACATGCACTCCGAGCATTATTATCTTCCTGCCGAAACAGCGGATATCATCAACAGAACAAAAGAAAGAGGAGGCAGAGTTTTTGCCGTGGGAACCACCTGCACGAGAACTCTTGAATCCGTTGCCGCCTTCAGAGGTGAAATTACCGCGGACGAGGGCTGGACGAGTATATTCATCTATCCCGGATATGAATATAAGTGTATAGATTGCCTTATTACGAATTTCCATCTTCCCGAAAGTACGCTTATCATGCTTGTAAGTGCCTTTTGCGGATATGATAATACAATGAACGCATATAAAATTGCCGTTGAAGAAAAATACCGTTTCTTCTCGTTTGGTGATGCTATGCTTTGCCTGAAGAAATAAAGAGGAACAAGGAATATATGTACAGACAAAAAATCTGTCTCGGTCTGACTAAGGGCTATGAGCTTCCCTATGAAGAACAGATTGCTCTTTTTCACAAAACGGGATTTGAGGAGTTTTTTATTGATGCCTGCGGCAGGGATGCGGATATCGGAGCCCTTGTGCGTAAAGGCAAAGAGGAGAGCATGAGTGTGCAATCCGTACATGCTCCCTTCAACAGAAGTGACGATATGTGGAATCCCGAGGGAGACTTGGGAGAAATTGCGGTAACGGAGCTTCTGTCTTATCTTGAAGAATGCGCAAGATACGAAGTGCCCATTATGGTCACCCACGTGTGGCTCGGATTTGAATACGACGATAAACCCAATGAATGCGGTATAGAGCGATACGGTCGCCTTGTAAAAAGAGCAGATGAGTTGGGAGTAAAGCTTGCCCTTGAAAATACCGAGGGTGAGGAATTCCTTGAAACTCTGCTTACCCGTTTCAAAGACGAAAAATCCGTGGGCTTCTGCTGGGACAGCGGTCACGAGCAATGCTATTCCTTCAGCAGAGATTTGCTGAAAAAATACGGTCACAAGCTTTTCTGTACCCACCTTAATGATAATCTGGGTGTACGGGATTATAACGGGATAATCACGTTTGTTGATGACCTTCATCTGCTGCCCTTTGACGGAATCATAGATTGGGAAGACGTGGGCAAACGGCTTGTTGACTGCGGATTTGACGGCACTCTCACCTTTGAACTGAAACGAATCTGCAGGACCGGCAGACGGGAGAATTTCCCGTATGAGGCGATGAAACCGGAAGATTATGTTACGGCTGCTTATGAACGGGCATGCAGAGTGGCGTTTTTGAAGTTGAAAGCGGAGGATAGAAAAAATGGCTGATAACCAAAAAATGACAAAAAAAGAAAACATCATACAGATGGTCAAGTTCGCTTTGATTTCCGCATCTGCGGGAATTATTCAGTTTGGCTCGTATACTCTTCTTCATGAGCTTATTCACTGGGAGGCAATGGGCGTTTCCGCTGATTCGGCTCATATGTTTTCCTACCTTCCTTCGCTGATTCTCAGTGTAATCTGGAATTTTACCATTAACAGAAAGTTTACCTTCAAATCCGCCAATAACGTACCCGTTGCCATGATAAAGGTTGCAATCTTCTATTGCATATTCACCCCTCTTTCAACCTGGTGGGGCAAGGCGCTTGTTGCACTCAATATCAATAACTATATCGTTGAAATCGGCACAATGTTCGTAAATCTTGTTACCGAGTATCTTTGGGACAGATTCATCGTTTTCAGGGGCTCAATGAATACAAGAAACGATAAAAAGGAAATAAAAGAAGCAGACGAAGAAATCGAAGATACAACGGAGGTAGAATAAAATGACATTTTCTTTATTTATGACAAAGGCATCCGCATTTCTTCTTTCAATTTTTATGACACTCGTCCCTTATATGGGATTTGAACTTCCCGTCATGAAAACAAAGGAAGCGGATTGTCAGCTTAACCTTGAAATGATTTCCGATATTCACATTGAAGCCGAGTTTCCCTTCCGTACCGGCTTCCTGAAGCAGGCACTCAGAGCTGCAAACAAAGCTCCCTCGAAGGTTGATGGCATAGTGGTTTCCGGCGACCTTACAAATTATGCCGATGAGCCCTCACTTGCAAAATATTATGAAACCATTACGGATTATACGGATATTCCCGTAATCACCGCCGCAGGCAACCACGACATAGGTCACGCAGGTGACAGAAACAAGACCGATATTACAAGGAACGAGGCACTCGCAAACGTTGTAAAATATCAGAATGCTTATGCAGGTACCGATAATCCTTCCAATTATTACTCTCAGGAAATCAACGGCTATAAGTTCATCGTTATAGGTGATGAGGTTGACGGCTTTGATTATGATGAAAACGGTGAAAAAATTCCTCACGAAGGCGGCCGCTGGGACGGTATCACCATGACGGAAGCACAGCTTGAGTTCCTTGACAGTGAGCTTGCCGAAGGCACAAAGGAAGGCAAACCCGTATTTGTGGTTTCCCACTGGGCTCTTGACGGCATCAACGGTGAGGATATCATCTGGGACGGCAGCGGTATTGCCGAGGATGAGTATCCGGTCAGAGAAATCCTTGAGAAGTATGATAATGTATTCTATATAAGCGGTCACATGCACGGCGGCGTAAGATGCACCGGTATTGCGGACGCATACGATATTCCCATGGCAGAGCAGGTGAACGGTGTTACCTACATCAGTCTGCCCTCCTTCGGACTTGTTAATCAGTACGGTCTTCCCCTGTGCGGCAGAGGCGCTCAGCTTGAGGTCTACGGTGACAAGGTAATATTCAGACCCATGAATTATCTTACCGGCACGTTCTACACAAACAGCGCGTGTTCGTTTGATTTGAAAAAGGTTGGCAGCGTATTATGATAAGGGCGATTATCAGCACTCTGCTTTCCGTAATAATGGCGGGAGCCGGTTATTTCGGATTTAATCCCGATCAGACGAAATCACTCAAATCCGTTACAAAGGTGGAGGAAGACTTCTACGTAATGGATTATACCTATGATTACGATATTGACGAAATTATCAGGACAGGATTCAATACTCACGTGGGACTTGTAACGGGTGCGTTTTCAAAGTTGATGTCCGGTGCCTTCGGTATGGGCTTCGGATGTACCACCTTCAATTCCGTTACACCCCAAGGTGATTATCTGCTGTCAAGGAATTTTGACTATATGGATGCTCCCTACCTTATGCTGTGGACACATCCCGAAAACGGTTACGCCAGCATTTCATCCTGTTCTCTTGAGTTCTGCGGATATTTCGGAAAGTTCAGACCCGATTCCTATGCAAGCTCATTCCTTACGCTTCTTGCCCCCTATACCTGCCTTGACGGC
>JAKSQQ010000034.1 GCA_024404015.1 Clostridia bacterium | reverse complement strand
GTATCGTGATACGGCGGAGGCAAAAAATCGCTTAAGCCAAAACATTTTTATTCAACAAAGGAGAAAGCACTTACCAAAAGATAAGTGCCTTTTCGTCATATACTATATTCTGTTTTGGCCGGTTTTCGCTAAAATAATCAAGCGTTGAGCCAACCGGACAGTAAGCGGGGCAGTATCTGCTCCGAATCCCCGGTCAGCGAATATTCGCCCTTTGAAAGACACCACTCGCTGATAAGAGCCCTTTCACACATGGCGTAAGCCCTTACGATTTCATTCACCGTAATTTCGGGAGCAAATTCTCCGTTTTCCTTACCTTCAATTACAATCTTTCTCAAAAGCTTATAGTAAAATCTGTTGTGGTCAAGGAGAGTTTTATCTCCCGAGGTTGTAAGCTGTGAAGAATACAAGCGGGCAAGCAAATCCATGGAAACATTATTTTCCAGCATATTGAAAAGCTCACGGTTGAGATAAATCAGCTTTTCGTAAGCGGAAGAATAATCCGAGAGGGAGGGCTCAAGCTCCTGATACTTACTGTCAAAAAGTGACGACAGGGTATTCAGCAGCTCATCCTTACCTTTGAAATAATGATAAAACGAGCCCCTTGAGGTTTCGGATTCAAAAACGATATCCTCCACCGTGGTGTTTTCATAGCCGTACTTGTAAAACAGCGCCCAGGCGGCGTTGACTATTCTCATACGGGTATTGCGGGTATCTTTTTTAGGCATAATTTCACCTTAATTTTTAAGTGACTGCATGGGAGCGGGGATTCTGCCGCCTCTTGCAATGAATTTTGAGGGTGAATATTTTGAAACGGGCATTACAGGACCGGAGCCCAGAAGTCCGCCGAAGCTGAGTTCATCACCCACATCCTTGCCGATGGCGGGAATTACTCTGACTGCGGTAGTCTTGGAATTGACCATGCCGATTGCCGCTTCGTCTGCAATAATTGCGGAAATAACGTCTGCGGGTGTGTCACCGGGAATATTTATCATATCCAGACCGACGGAGCATACAGCCGTCATTGCCTCAAGCTTTGTAATTGAGAGGGAACCGCACTTTGCGGCAGCTATCATGCCTGCGTCCTCCGTTACGGGAATAAATGCACCCGAAAGTCCGCCTACGTGGGATGAAGCCATTACACCGCCCTTTTTGACGGCATCGTTGAGCAGGGCAAGTGCGGCGGTAGTGCCGTGGCAACCGCAGCTTTCAAGTCCCATTTCCTCAAGAATATATGCAACGGAGTCACCTACTGCAGGTGTGGGAGCAAGGGAAAGGTCAACTATGCCGAAGGGAACGTCAAGACGTTTTGACGCTTCGGAAGCAACAAGCTGTCCCATTCTCGTAATCTTGAATGCCGTCTTTTTAATAAGGTCGGCAATCTCTGTAAGGTCAATATCATCTCCCGCCTTTGCGAGAGCGGCTCTTACTACACCGGGGCCGGAAACGCCCACGTTGATTACTCTGTCGGGTTCACCTGCACCGTGGAAAGCACCTGCCATAAAGGGATTGTCTTCGGGAGCATTGCAGAATACAACCAGCTTTGCAGGGCCGATACAGCCCCTGTCGGCGGTAAGCTCTGCGGTTTCTCTGACAACCTTACCCATCATTCCCACGGCATCCATATTGATGCCCGTCTTTGTGGAACCGATATTGACGGAGGAGCAGAGAAAATCTGTTTCGGAAAGTGCCCGGGGAATTGCGGCAATAAGCTCCTTATCCCCGGGTCCGAAGCCCTTATGTACCAGAGCGGAAAATCCGCCCAGGAAATTGACACCGCATTCCTTTGCGGCTCTGTCAAGAGTCTTCGCAAGCTTAACGGCGTCCTTATCGTCTGTCGAAGCGAGAATCATTGCGGCGGGAGTAATTGAAATTCTCTTATTGATAATGGGAATGCCGAATTCCTTTTCAATCTGTTCACCGGTTACAACAAGATTCTTCGCGCATTTTGTGATTTTATCGTAAACCTTCTGACACATAACATCCGAGTCGCTGTGACAGCAATCAAGAAGTGAAATACCCATCGTAATGGTACGCACGTCAAGATTTTCGTCCTGAATCATGGTTATGGTCTCAAGGATATCTCTTGCATTAAGCATAGTCAGTCTCCTCAGATAGTGTGCATTGCATTAAAAATGTCTTCGTGCATAACGTGAATTGAAAGGTTCATTTCGTCACCTGTTTTTTCAAGCGTATCCGCAAACTGTGTGAAAGGAATATCCGATGAGGAAATTTCAACCATCATAATCATAGCGAACATATCCTGAAGGATTGACTGGGTAACCTCAAGAACGTTGATATTATGGGCGGCACATTCATTCGAAATCTTAGCAAGAATACCTACCATATCTTTTCCGACAACCGTAATAACAGCTCTCATTGTCATTCTCCTTTATATTTCCGTAACACCGATAATATCACAGACAACAAAATCCGCAACGGTGACGGGTGATTTTTCTTTTGTATATAAACAGCCGTACATTCCCGCATTTTTTCCTGCGGCAACGTCAATTTCTCTGTCACCTATCATAACGCTTTCGCTCTTATCAATACCGTACTCTTCACAAAGGTAATTCAGAGCATCGGGAGCGGGCTTCAGAGGAAATTTCATATCTGAATCCGCAAAGCCGCTGAAGAATTTGAGCATATCGTATTTTTTAAGGTAATACTGAGAGGTTTCGTGGCCTCTGTGGGTATAGAGATAATGCCTTGCTCCTCTGTTGAAGAGGATTTCAAGCGTTTTGTACGTATTTTCAAAGGGGATAACTTCGGGCTCCAGGTCATACATTCTGTCGTAGCGGTGATGCTCCGCCCTCATTTCTTCGGTGGCACCATAATGATTGTAAGCTTCACCGAAGGAAATCTCAAAAAGCGCCTTTGCCTCATGGTAATCCGCCTGCTTTCCGTAGTCCTCCATCATGCGGAGAAATGCGGTGGTAATATGGGGGTAGCTGTCAAACAGCATACCGTCAAAATCCCAGAAATAGTTTTTCATCAGCAATAACCATCCGGATTCAGGGACTGCCAACGCCAGGAATCCTCACACATTTCGTCTATGTCTCTCTCTGCCTTCCAGCCAAGCTCCGCATAGGCCTTGGAGGGGTCTGAATAGCAGGTATCAAGGTCACCGGGACGACGTGCAACGATTTCATATTTAACGGCGTGACCGCATGCCTTTTCAAATGCCTTTACAACGTCAAGAACGCTGTAGCCCTTACCCGTACCCAGATTATAGGTAAAGCAGCCCTTTTCGTTCAGAATTTTCTCAACCGCTTTGATATGGCCCAGAGCAAGGTCAACAACGTGGATGTAGTCTCTTACGCCCGTACCGTCGGGAGTATTATAGTCGTTGCCGTAAACGCTCAGATGATCTCTCTTGCCGATTGCAACCTGAGAAACGTAGGGAACGAGGTTATTGGGGATACCCTTGGGATCTTCACCGATTCTGCCGCTCTTGTGAGCACCGATGGGATTGAAATATCTGAGAAGGCAAACACTCCATTCGCCGTCTGCCTTGAAGGTATCCTTGAGTATTCTTTCAATATACAGCTTGGTGGTGCCGTAGGGATTGGTGGTCTTACCCTCGGGCATATCCTCTCTGAGAGGAGAAACGTTCTCTTCGCCGTAAACGGTAGCGGAGGAGCTGAATACTATTCTCTTGCATCCCGCATCCCTCATTGCCTCAAGCAGAGTGACCGTACCGCCGATATTGTTATCGTAATATTCAAGGGGCTTGCTTACGCTTTCGCCTACCGCCTTAAGTCCGGCGAAATGAATAACCGCTTCAATTTTATTTTCCGCAAACACTTTATCAAGAGCAGCTTTGTCACGGATATCGCACTCATTGAACTTTACCTTTTTGCCGGAAAGCTCCTCTATGCGATTTACACTTTCCCTCTTGCTGTTGCAGAGATTATCGAGTATAATGGTTTCATATCCCGCATTAAGCAACTCAACGCAGGTGTGGGAGCCGATATATCCGGCTCCGCCGGTAACAAGAATTGCCATTGTAATCCTCCGTTCCGAGTATAGATTGACATAGTAATTATATAGCCGCTGAAATTAAAAATCAACGATAAAGGTTTACAATAAAATCCTGCCTGCGGGGAATTTTTTTGACGAATTGAGAGGAACGAAGATGTATAATCTTACCGATACCGAAACCGTAAAGCGCATACTTACCCGAAACGGATTTCATTTTTCCAAAAGTCTCGGTCAGAATTTCATAATAAATCCCGATGTATGTCCCCGTATGGCTTCGGAATGCGGAGCGGACGGTGAAAGCGGTGTAATTGAAGTAGGCCCCGGCTTCGGTGTACTGACCATGGAGCTTGCTCAGCAGGCAAAAAAAGTGGTCAGCATTGAGCTTGACACACGGCTTCTCCCCATACTTGAGGACACCCTTTCAGATTTTGATAATGTAAAGGTAATAAATGACGATATACTCAAAATAAATCTTCCCGAGCTGATTGAAAAGGAATTTGCAGGTATGGACATATATATCTGTGCAAATCTTCCCTATTATATTACCTCCCCCGTCATCATGATGCTCCTTGAAAGCAAGCTTCCCGTAAAAGCCATTACCGTTATGGTACAGAAGGAAGCGGCAGACCGTCTGTGCGCAAAGGTGGGCAGCCGTGACAGCGGTGCGGTAACGGCAGCAGTGAATTATTATGCAGAAGCCCAAAAGCTTTTTGACGTTAAAAAGGGTTCCTTCATGCCCGCGCCCAAGGTTGACAGCAGTGTAATAAGGATGAATATAAGAGAGAAGCCCCCCGTTGAGGTTTCCGATGAAAAGCTCTTTTTTGACATAGTGAAAGCCGCCTTCGGACAGAGGAGAAAAACAGCCCTCAATTCCCTTTCCTCCGGATTGGGAATTTCAAAGGAAAAATTATCTTCAGCCCTTGAAAAATGCGGCTTTGACACGAATGTCAGGGCGGAAACTATGACAATGGAGGACTATGCGGCCCTCTGTGAAGCAATTAAATTTGGATAATTTTCATAAAATTTGATATTTGTTATTGACAAATCAATACAACTGTGGTATCTTCCTTTTTGCAAAGATAGAGGCGCGAAAATCAAAAGTAGCTTTACACATGGCGGGTCAGCCGTAAGGTGAAAGGGGTTTTCGCCGAGATACTCTGATCCGACCCGGGGTCTGAGCGTCGGGCCGTTGCAAAATATGTAACGGACTGTCACGGTTGTGGAGAGCTATCTGCAGATAAATTATTATTATTGATTTATCAGCTCCGTAACTGTGTGTTATCGGAGCTGATTTTTTATTATTTTGGAGGTCTTTCCATGAGTACAAGAAGACGGCTTCTGACAATCGCACTGGTTATTGCAATGATTTTTTCACTCGCATTTCCCACATTTGCGGCAAATGAAGCTTTTTCAATCGGTGAAGGCGAAGACGCAATAGAATACGACCTTTCCGACGGCGATTCCGCTCTTGAGTATGCCGGAAACTACGCCGACAACCTTTCGGCTGACGCGGATTTCAATTCCCACGTTTCATCCGCCATTGCAAAGATCAGAGAGAGCATCGGCAGTTACGCCACGTTCTTATCACTTCTTCCCGCAATAATTGCCATTGTTCTCGCCCTCATTACAAAAGAGGTGTACTCCTCTCTTGCAATCGGTATCATCGTAGGCGGTGCAATCTATGCAGGCGGTAATTTTGAGGGGACGCTCAATCACGTTGTTCAGGACGGCTTCATTGCAAACGTTGCCGATTCCTATAACATAGGTATTATCATATTCCTTGTGCTTCTCGGTGCCCTTGTTTCAATGATGAATCAGGCAGGCGGCTCAGCCGCATTCGGCAGATGGGCAACCAAGCACATCAAGTCAAGAGTAGGCGCTCAGCTTGCAACTATTGCTCTGGGTGTACTCATTTTTGTAGACGACTATTTCAACTGCCTTACCGTCGGTTCTGTAATGAGACCTGTAACCGATGGTCACAAGGTTTCACGAGCTAAGCTCGCATATCTCATCGACGCAACTGCAGCCCCCGTATGTATTATTGCCCCCATATCATCCTGGGCTGCTGCGGTTGCCGGATTCGCAAAGAGTGCCGGTGAAGAAAACGGCATCAAGCTTTTCATTGACGCTATTCCCTATAACTACTATGCACTTTTCACCATCATTATGATGATTGTCCTTGCTTTCATGAAGTTTGATTACGGTCCCATGAAGAAGCACGAGAAAAATGCCATCCATAACGGCGACCTCTTCACAAGAGGTACAAAGCAGGCAGTTGAGGAAATGCAGGTCAACGAAAAGGGTAAGGTTATTGATCTTGTTATTCCCGTTATCGTTCTTATTATCTGCTGTGTAATCGGCATGATTTATTCAGGCGGATTCTTCAGCGGCGAAAGCTTTATTGATGCTTTCTCAAATTCCGATGCTTCCGTAGGCCTTGCTCTCGGTTCATTCTCAGCAATCATCATTTCCGTTATTTATTTCCTCATCAGAAGAACAATGAAGTTCAGTGAAATCATGAATTCTCTTCCCGAGGGCTTCAAGGCAATGGTACCCGCCATCATGATTCTTGCCTGCGCCTGGACACTTAAGGCAATGACCGATTCTCTCGGTGCAAAGATTTTCATTTCACAGATAGTAAACGGCTCAGCCGCCGGCTTCCAGATGCTCCTTCCCGCAATCATCTTCCTTATTGCAGTAGGTCTTTCATTCGCAACAGGTACGTCATGGGGTACGTTCGGTATTCTTATCCCCATCGTTCTCAGCGTATTCCCCGCAGACAATCGTCTTCAGATTATTGCCATTTCCGCCTGCATGGCAGGTGCGGTATGCGGCGACCACTGCTCACCCATTTCCGATACTACAATCATGTCCTCTGCAGGTGCTCAGTGTGACCACCTCAACCACGTTTCCACTCAGCTTCCGTACGCTCTGACGGTTGCAGGCATTTCATTCGTTACCTACGTTATTTCCGGTCTTCTTGCAGGAAGCGGTCTTGCATTGATAGGTCTTCCCGTAGGCGCAGTTCTTACGGTCGTTGCCATCTTCACTATCAAAAAGATTACTTTCAAGGAAGAAGCGTAACATATTATAATAAGATATCAATAACATATTGAAATTGCACCTTCGTTATGCTACAATGTGACGGAGGTGTTATTTTATGGCAGGTATAATTGAGAAAATCAAAGGTGTCTTTGAAGAAAAAATCGATCCTGATTGGGAATGTCCCGAGCTGATGTACGGATTTACCGTAACCTATCATGCAGGTTGTATGGGTGAAAAAGCCAATTCCCTTGAATCTGTCAGTGAATACATTTTCCACGGTGCCAAATGTATCGAGCTTGACGTTTCATTCCAGCCGGACGGCACCCCGGTAATTATTCACGAAAGCGAGCCCACGTTCAAACAGGGCGAATCCCTTGATATGGCTCTCAAAATAATCGCAGGCAGCCGCAAGTGCAAGATAAATCTTGACCTTAAATCAGTTAAAAATCTGCCCGCCATTGACGCTCTCGTTCACGAATATAATCTCAAAGAGAGAGTATTCTATACGGGTGTTGGCGAAGAATGGGTACCCATAGTAAAACAGAATTCCTTTATTCCCTTCTATCTCAATCACCTCATTACTCCCGAGGAAGTAAACGACAGAGACATCGGCAAGGCACTGGTTGAAAAGGTCAAGGCAATGGGAGCAATCGGCGTAAACTCCAAATACGAAAAGAACTGCTCTGCCCAGCTCATCAAGATGATGCACAGACGTGACCTTTACGTTTCATACTGGACCGTAAACAGTCCCTCAATCGCAAGAGACCTTGTTACCTGCGAGGTTGACAATATTACCTCCATGAATCCCAAGCTGCTTGAAAGGCAGATTTACGGCGAGGTTGAGGATATCGGAAACATGAGCGTTTTCGGTGAAGAAGGATAAAAAGAAGGACTGCCCCGGCAGTCCTTTTTGAATATAGGTGAGCTTATGTTAAAATACTATCTGTTTCTGATACTGATAATGAGTGCCGTTTCCTTTGCTCTTTTCGGCATTGACAAAAGGAAGGCAAAAAAGGGAAGCTGCAGAATACCGGAAAAAACCCTTTTCGGCTTTGCAATCTTCGGAGGGGCAACGGGCGCATTCTTCGGTATGCAGATTTTCAGACATAAAACAAAGCATAATTCCTTCAGATTCGGCATTCCCGCTTTAATGATTATTCAGGCAGGGTTACTGCTTCTGATTGCCGTAAAATTCACGAATACATGAATAGATCAAAACTCCCGATGCATAACATCGGGAGCTTTTCATATTATTTCTTTGTAAGACTTACAAGGTCAATGGCACCTACGGGACACTCTTCGTGACATTTTCCGCAGCCGGTACATTTTGTAAAGTCAACCTTTGCGCAGAAGCGGTCAATGGTAATTGCTCCGTTTTCGCAGACCTTTGTACACTTCATACAGCCGATACAACCGGCAGAGCATTCCTTACGGGTCTGTGCACCCTTGTCGTGGTTCTTACAAAGGACAGCCGCCTCAGTTTCCTCGAGAGGAAGCATCTCAATAAGTCCCTTGGGGCAGGTTTTAACGCACTTCTTACATGCACGGCAGGCGTGTGGGTCAATTCTCGCGATACCGTCACAGATTTTGATTGCATTGTATTCGCAGACTGCCATGCAGTCACCGTAGCCCACACAACCGTAGATACATTCTTTGGGACCGCCGAATACCTGAGAAGCCATGCGGCAGCTCATAACGCCCTGATAGTTAAGCTTCTGTACGGAATTGGCGTTATGACCTCTGCAAAGCACGATAGCGGCCATGGGTTTGACCTCGCCGGCGACAACGCCGAGAATTTCGCTGATTGCCTTTGCGGCTTCATTTCCGCCGGGGTTACAGAGATTGGTTTCCTTTACCTCGCCCTTTGATAAAGCGGCGGCGTAACCGTCACAGCCGGAAAATCCGCAGGCACCGCAGTTTGCCCCGGGAAGGCACTCTCTGATCTGCTCTGCTTTTTCATCAACGGGTACTGCAAATACTTTTGATGCGATTGCGAGGATAAGAGCCGCAATTGCACCGATAACCGATACGATAATAACGGCGATAACAACAGGATTCATATTCTTACCGCCTTTCTTAATGGAATATACCGTCAACAACACCTGCGAAGCCCTGGAATGAAAGGGAAACGAGTGCTGCTGCGATAAGGGTTATGGGAAGTCCTTTAAGAGCTTTGGGAATATCGTTTCCTTCAAGTCTCTCACGGACACCTGCGAACATAATCATGGCAACCATGAAGCCCACACCGCCACCGACGGAGTTAAGCATTGATGCGCCGAAGCCGTAGCCCTTCTGGATGTTGAGAAGAACAACGCCGAGAACTGCGCAGTTGGTGGTGATAAGGGGAAGATAGATGCCAAGTGCCTGATAAAGGGAGGGAATGAATTTCTTCAGTACGATTTCAACGAACTGTACCAGAGCGGCAATTACAAGGATGAAAACGATTGTCTGAAGATATTCAAGTCCGTTCTTTACAAGTAAGAACCGGTTGATGGGATAAGTAACTGCGGTGGCGAGTGCCATAACAAAGATAACTGCGGCACTCATGCCAACTGCGGTATTAAGCTTTTTGGAAACGCCCAGGAAGGGACAGATTCCGAGGAACTGACAGAGAATGAAGTTCTCGGTAAGGATTGCGGTCATAAAGATCCATAAATAATCTTTCATGATTCAGACGCCTCCTTTTCCTCTTCTTTTGCTTTTGCATCGCAGGAAGCTTCCGTGTTTGCGATTGCACAGGAATGAGCCATGGGACAACCCTGACAGCCGTTAAGCTGTGCCGCGGGCTTGCCCTTGCTTTCCGCAAGCTTATTGGCGGCAGCCATTACAAATCCGAATACAAGGAATCCGCCGGGAGCCATTGTAAGAATTGCAACGGGAGTTTCCCAGAAATGGAAGCCGTTCCAGGTGGCATTGGGAGCTACGACAGCGGTAAGTGAGCTGATGCCGTCCATAAACGTACCCGAGCCGATTGTTTCACGGATGGTAGCCATAATTACAAGAGCAACGGTAAAGCCGATACCCATTCCGAGACCGTCAAGGAAGGAAGCGGGAACGGAGTTTTTACCTGCAAACGCTTCGGCTCTGCCCAGGATAATGCAGTTAACAACGATAAGGGGAAGATATACGCCCAGAGCATCGTTAAGAGCGGGAACAAAGGCCTTTACAAGCATCTGTACTATTGTAACGAAGGATGCGATAACAACGATATATGCGGGAATTCTGATTTTTGAAGGAATTACCTTACGGAGCAGGGAAATAACGACATTGGAGCACATAAGTACCAGCGTAGCCGCAATGCCCATGCCGATTGAGTTCGTAACCGAAACGCTGGTTGCAAGGGTGGGACAGGTACCGAGTACAAGACGGAGAACGGGGTTCTCTTTGATAATGCCCTTACTGAATTCATATCCCAATGATTTCTTTTCAGCCATTTGTACTCACCTCCTGACCGATACTTTTATAGCAGAGCAGAGCGTTATTTACCGCATCTGCAACGCCGGTTGAAGTTTTTGTTGCGCCGGAAACGGCATCAACGTTGCCTGCACCGATGCCGGCATTCTCCGTAAGTCCGGTGAACTGTGCGAAGAAGCTTTCACTCTGGATAACCTTTTTACCGCCTACGGAAGGAGTTTCGTCCTGGCTGAGAACGGTAATTTCGGAAACCTTGCCTTCGGTATCAACACCTACCATAAGACTGATATCGCCGGAATAGCCGCCCTTACCGATTGCAGTCACGGCATAACCGATAACGTTCTTGTCTGCGTCAAGGGCCAGGGCATATGTACAGCCGTTTGCCTGCTTGTCCTCGCTGAAGGAATCCGCATCGGGGAATACCTGCTTCATGGCTTCCTGCTTTGTCTGTTCTTCAATTTCCGCAATCTTGGGAGCGGTCACCTGATTTGTAAGACCCAGTAAGAGAGCCGCTGCAAAGCAGATAAGGAAGAGCGTGATTGTCGGAACGATATATTCTTTTAAGTTCTTCATGCTTTTGCTTCCTCCTTTGCCTTTTTCTCCTTCTTGGGAGTGCCGAAGGGCTTGGGAGTGGTTGCTCTTTCAATAAGAGGACAAAGAACGTTCATAAGGATGATTGAATAGGAAACGCCCTCGGGAAGAGAACCGAAAAGACGGATAAGGCAGGTAAACAGACCGCAGCCGATACCGAATATAACCTTACCCTTTGAGGTAAGAGGACTGGTGGTATAATCTGTTGCCATGAAGATAGCACCCAGGAAAAGGCCGCCGGAAAGAAGCTGATATGCGGCATATTCAAGGTCACCCTTGCCTGCAATAAGCATTACAACGGCAACAGTACCGATAAATGCAAGGGGAATAGTGGGCTTAATAACCTTGCGGGCAACAAGATAGATGCCGCCGATTACAAGAGCGATAATGCAGGTTTCACCGAGGGAACCGCCTCTGTTGCCGATAACCATGTCAGCAAATGAGGGAAGGGCCTCGTTCTTTGCAAGTGAAACGAGGGGAGTTGCTCCAGTAGCTGCATCAAATTCCGCAATACCCTGACCGGGAAGAGGCCATTTTGACATTGCATCCGAGAAGGAAAGCAGCATGAAAATACGACCTGCAATAGCAGGGTTGACAAAATTCTGACCGATACCGCCGAAGCACTGCTTGACGATTACGATTGCGAACAAATCACCCACGATTACCATCCAGAAGGGAATGGATGAGGGCAGATTGAACGCAAGAAGCATACCCGTTACAACTGCGGAAAGGTCCGCAACGGTATTGCTCTTTTTAAGGATAAATTTGCGTACCGCCCACTCAAAGAATACACAGGCGACAACTGATACGAGAGTAACAAGTAAAGCGCGGATACCGAAGAAAACAACGGAAGAGATAAGCGCAGGAATCATTGCAATAATGACGTCAAGCATTATGCTCTGTGTTGTTGACTTTGAGCGCACGTGAGGGGAAGCGCTTACAAATAACTTTTTGCCGTTTATCATTTCTTTGCCGCCTCCTCTTTTACTAATGCCTTTGCAAGGCGCATATGCTGAACAAGGGGTTTACCTGCGGGGCAGGAGTATGCACAGGAGCCGCACTCCATACATACCATAACACCTATACGGTTAAGTGTATCCACGTCCTTCGCCTTGGTTGCCCTGATGATATTGGTGGGCATAAGACTGAGAGGGCAGGCGGCGGCACATCTGCCGCAGCGGATACAGTCGGTTTCCTTCTTAAGAATCGCATCCTCCTCGGTAAAAGCAAGGATGGCGTTATTCTGCTTGAGAACGGGGAAATCAGTACCGACTATTGAAAGACCCATCATGGGACCGCCGGAAATCAGCTTCGCGGGCTGACCCTTGAAGCCGCCGCAGAATTCAATGATATCACCGATATTGGTACCGATGGGAACTCTCACGTTCTTGGGCTCTGTAATGGCGGAGCCGTCAACCGTAAGTGAACGGCTGACAAGGGGCTTACCTGTTTTAAGATATCTTGCAATGAAGGCAACGGATGCAACGTTCATTACAACACAACCCACGTCTGCGGGAAGCTTTCCCGGAGGAACCTGCCTGCCGGTTGCGGACTGAACCATCATTTTTTCCGCACCCTGAGGATACTTGGATTCAAGCACCATAAGACGCACGTCGTTCTGAGGGTCGTACTTTTCGTTATCTGCGATTGATTTGAGAACCTTGAATGCCTCCGGCTTATTATCCTCTGCGGCAATAACAACCTTCTTGAAGCCCAGAAGCTCCTTGATTGTGTATACAGCCGAAAGAATATCCCATGAATTATCAATGCATTCACGGTAGTCCACGGTGATATAGGGTTCACATTCGGCAGCGTTGATTACAAGGGTATCAATGCCCTTGTCGGGGCTGAAGCTGAGCTTTACGTGAGTGGGGAAGCCTGCACCGCCCAGACCTACAAGACCGCTTTCGCGTACTGCTTTTACAAGGTCTGCTCCCGTCTCAACAACGGGGGGCTTGATGCCTTCCCAAAGACGCATTTCACCGTCGGATTCGATTGTGACCGCCTTGGATATTGAACCATTGGGCATCTTGATGTCTCCCACGGCTGCGACCTTTCCGGATACAGACGCATGAATGGGTGCACTGACGAACTTATCGGTATCGCCGATAACCTGGCCAACCGCAACCTCATCCCCTACCTTTACGACCGGCTCACAGGGTGCGCCGATGTGCATCTGCATGGGGATTACTACTTTTGACGGAGTAGGGATTCTGACAACCTCAAGGTCCTGAGTATTTTTATTGTGGTCGACCTTGACGCCGCCTCTGACCTTTTTGACTGCAGTCAGAACTCCCTCGGGGATCTTTGCCATAATGAACTCCTCCCATTCAGGATTTTGATAAATAATTTTTCTGCTTGCTTAATGCGGGTAAAACCGCTTTGAATATAAGACCGGTCAAAACACCGGTAATGATTCCGAAAACTGCAAGGAACGGTGCGTAATAAAACGTTTTTGTACTTCCCGTTACAAGTACGGACGCAAAAAGCTGACCTGCATTGTGACAAAGGGCGGATATTACGGAGATGCCCATAAGCCCGAACAGATTTTTACCGTATTTCAGCAGAAAATACATTGCCAGAGCGGACAAAATACCGCCCGATAAGCTCATCAAGCCGGCTGTGGCACCCCTTGTGATGAATGCGAATACGCCTTTTACAAGGGTTATAATCAACGCCTGCCCGAGACCGAGGGACTCGGCGGCAAACATTGTGATGATATTTGAGAATCCCGGCTTTGCTCCCGGAGGAAGCCAGGGCATAGCGGGTATCAGCCCTTCAATAAAATTCAGAGCAAGCGCCTGGGCGCAGAGAATACCGCTCAGAGCTACCTTATAGACAAGTTTCTTTTTCATATCAGTAGGTCATGGCGTCAACACTGCCGCCGGTTATGGTGATAACCGTCTTTGAGGGCAGGCATACCGCCGTATCTCCCTTCCGATACAATTTACCTCTTGAAACGCAGAGCTTATCTCTGCATTCCGCTTCATCAAAGCGTATACTTCCCTTTTCGGCAACGATTTTAACCTTCGGGGAAGTGTCGGGAACAATCACCTTTTTGCCAGTCACCTTATCAAGGTCAAGGGTTTCAACGATTTTCCCGTCCACGGTAATTACCGCTCTGAGATTATCTCCCGAGGAATACTGCCACAGCAGAAACACGCCTGCGATGAGGAGTACCGCCAGGATGATTATCATATCTGCTTTACGGAATAACTTTTTATCCATTATTCAACTATGGTGTAACTGCCGTCTCTGATTTCAATTGAGTCCTTCAGGTCATCTGAGACGTAAACCTTTTTGCCTTCTGTAATCACGACTATGCCGCAGTTATATTCCTTCGCGAGAGCCATGCCGTCTTCAAGTCCCATGGCAAAGCAGGCGGTGGAAAGAATATCGGAGAAAGTACCGTTCTGCGATACAACCGTAACGCTGACTATTCCGTTATCAACGGGATATCCCGTTTCGGGGTCAAGTATATGATGATAGCGTTTGCCGTCCTCTTCAAAGAATCTTTCATAGTTTCCGGAGGTGGAAACGCAGGAAGCGGGAAGGGTAAGCACGGCGAAATTTGTCGATGAATTTTCGGGATTTGCTATTCCCACGGTATAATCTCTCTTGCCGTAAAGAAGAATACTGCCTCCGAGACTTATTACCGCTTCTCTGATTTTTGTGCTTTCAAGGTAGGTTTTGATTTCATCAAGGGCAATTCCCTTGCCTGCGGCTCCCAGGTCAAGCTTAAGACCCTCGGGAAAGGAAATCTGCTGATGCTCAATGGTTACCTTTTCCCATCCGCATTTACTAAGAACGGTCTCTATTTCTTTTTTATCGGGTACGGCGGGATTTTTGCCGAATCCCCACAAATCACTGAGGGCTCCCAGTGTAAAGTCAAATTTTCCGTTGCTTTTCTGAGCGATTTCAAAGAGCATGCCGAAATATGCTGACATATTTTTTGCCGATTTTCCGCCGTTTTCCGAATTTAACTGATATATGTATGAGTCCTTTGATTGTCGTGAAAGAACATCCTTGTCAAGATTATTCACAAGGGTTTCAATAATGTCGGCGCTCTTCTGTGCATTTCTGCCCTTCACCCTGATATTCACGTAGGTATCCATTGCGAATATATCCTTGCTGACGTCGGAGCCGCCGAAAAATACAACGGCAAAAATTACAACTCCCAGTATAAGAGCCCCGCATACCGGCAAAATAAATTTTTTCATATCGGCTTGCAAACATTCCTCTATTATAATAATCAAAAATATAATACACTAATCGGTTTTGTTTTTCAACAAATTTCTGAATATTTATGCACAAAGATAATATTGATTTTTTATGCAAATGATTTATAATTAAAGCATAAAACTAAAGGCGGTAATCAATATGACTTATAACGTTTATATGCCCGTAAGAGTTATTTACGGTAAAAATGCCGTAATTGAAAATTCCGCATTGCTCAAAGAACAGGGAAAAAGCTGTCTTATCGTTACGGGAAAGAGCGGCGCGGAAAAATCCGGAGCTCTCGCAGACGCGAAAGCGGCTCTTGAAAAAGAAGGCATCAGCTACGAAATTTACAATGGCATAGGCGAAAACCCCATGGTTTCATCCTGCTTTGAAGCGGGTAAAAAAGCAAGGGAAATGAAGGCGGATTTTATTCTCGGTATAGGCGGCGGCTCCGCTCTCGACGCTTCAAAATCCATAGCCATCTTCGCATCAAACGAAAATCTCGCACCCCTTGACATCTATAAGAGAGTCTATGACAGCGCGTCCCTGCCCGTCGTCCTCATCGGTACGACTGCGGGAACAGGCAGCGAGGTTACAGGCGTTTCCGTAATGACAAACGATGAAACGGGTATCAAAAAGAGCATATCGGGTCCCGACTGTTATGCAAAGCTTTCATTTTGCGACCCGGAATACACTTCATCTCTGCCTTACAAATCAACGGTTTCAACCACACTGGATGCATTTGCTCACGCTGTTGAGGGATTTTTCACGACAAAGTGTGAGGGTGTTGTAAGAACATATGCGGAAAAATGTATCCCCGAAATTTACGCCTGCCTTAAAGTTCTTTCACAAAGCAAAGA
>JAKSQQ010000033.1 GCA_024404015.1 Clostridia bacterium | reverse complement strand
GGGTTGACGCGGTTATTCGGAAAATCCGCCGAAAAAATGCCGCCCGGTAAACCGGACGGCCTTCTTTTGTTTGGACTGAAAGCTTACGCTTCTTCCTGCTGCTTCTTAGCGAAACATTCGCTGCAGTAAACAGGTCTGTCCTCACGCGGCTTAAAGGGAACCTTTGCAACTCCACCGCAGGAATCACAAGTTGCCTCAAACCATTCACGCTCTCCACGGGTTGCGTTTTTGCGTGCATCACGGCAAGCCTTGCAACGCTGGGGCTCATTTACAAAGCCTTTTTCAGCGTAGAATTCCTGTTCACCGGCGGTGAAAGTGAATTCGTTTCCGCATTCCTTGCAGATGAGAGTCTTGTCTTCGTACATGATTTTAACCTCGCTGTAAATAGATTTTTGCCCTTGGACGGAATCGCACCATCACCTATGTTATGTACATCGCTCTTCTTTAAGCTACGGGGGCATATATAAAGCCGATTGGCTTTAATTATAATGTGAACGGAATTTCTTCCTTATGCGCTGAACGGCGTTATCAACGGACTTTTCGTTGCATCCCAAATCCGATGCAATATCCGAATAACTTCTGTCGGCAAGCCGTAAAGCAAATACCTTCTGCTCGAGAGGAGAGAGAAGAGTTGAAGCAAGCTGATTGATACGGGCCATTTCCTCGCCTGATTCGGCTATGGCAACAGGGTCCTCCGAGGCAATATCAACCTTTTCGTCAATGGAAACGGCGTTTGACAGAGCCGCATTGCCGGAATTGGAATTGGTCCTCAAAGCAGACAGAATCCTGCTTTCAATACATGTACTTGCGTAAGCTCTGAAGGGCACCTCCCTGGCAGGGTCATACTTCTTGACCGCTTCAAGGAATCCTATCATACCCTCCTGAACAAGGTCTTCATCGGAGATTCTGGAATAACCGGAGTTCAGCGCCGAGGCCTTGGCACGTGCCGCAGGCATGATGACCGCCACAAGCTGAGCCATCGCTTTGTCATCGCCGTCAGCGGCGTCAGCCACCAGTCGGTTGATAATCATATCGTCGTTTACCTTTGCCATTCCAAGCTCCCTTGATACCTATTATTTGGAATAATAACAATATTTATTTATTTTGTCAACATATTTCATTAGCAAATGTACCGTTTTTTTGTCTGTTTTACCATATTTTTACTAAATTTCAGCTATTTTACTAATTTTATAAAAATTATTTTGAGCAGATTTAACAATGATATATTGCCGTTTTGGAGATATTTACGTCAAAATTATTTTTTCATTTTATCACCTTCGCAAATTCAGATTTGCCCGTATCCGGTACGTTACCGAACAGGTCAGCATTAGTCTGTTAAAAGTCGTAGTTATTTGCGAAATACTGAAGCACGGTATTTGAAACGCTTGAGGCAACGCCGGAGCCCCAGCCCGCTTCCTCCACAAAGCAGATTACCGCAAGGGGTAAATCGCTCCTCTGAGAAAACCCCGCAAATACGGAGGTTGAGGTTTTGCCGTCGATTTCCGCTGTTCCCGTTTTTGCGCAAAGCTCAAGTCCGGGATATTTATAATCACCGTATTTGTCAACCACATTGGAACGCATCATGCTTTTCAGCGCGGAAGCCGTTTCCGGATTCATGTTAACCATTACGTCTATCTTACGGGGAACAAGTCTGCCGTAGGTACCCATAGTCAGTATTCTGTCGGGAGCATATCCTTTGCCTCCGTTTGCAATCGCCATAATGATTGAAAGAAAATGGGATGGATTTATGAGGGTCGTAGACTGACCGATTCCCGCCCAGCCCAGCTCTGCATTACTGATGGTGGAGGGATTGAATCTGCTCATTGTAAGAGGTATTTCCTTCGCCTTGAGCTTCTTATTGAATCCCATGGCCTCCGCAGTTGCACGGAGTTTATTCGCTCCGAGTTCAACGGTAAGCTGTGCAAATGCACAGTTGCAGGACTGATTCAATGCCTGACCGAAGGTTATTTCTCCGTGAACGCCGTTGCATATTACCGTACCGTCGGTGGTCTTGTATTCACCGTCGCAGGTAAAGGTCCTGTCATATACGTCCGGCATATTTTCAATGGCGCAGGCGGCGGTAATCAGCTTCATGATTGAACCGGGAGTATACTGCCCCGAAACCGCTTTATCAAGGAAAACGCCCTCATAATTCGGGTTGGTCTGCAAATCTCGGGGAACGTTATTTACGTCATAGGCGGGCTTTGAGATACTGCACAGCACCTCAGCGGTTTTATAGTTGCACACAATGATTGTGCCTTTGTAATTACCAAAAGCATTATATGCGATTCTGTTGGCTTCGGAGTCAATATTCAATACAACGTCGGAGCCCTTTCCGCTGGTTTTCAGACGGTAAATTCCGTCAATCAGATTGTAGCCGGAAAGCTGGCTTCTGTACAGATTATGTGCCCCCGTTGAAATGAATCCCGAGGTATCTCCCACAAGGTGAAGCACGGATTTTCTGAGGACTTCACCCGAAGCAAATACACGTTTATCATTCTTGCTTTCCGCAAGTACAACACCGTTTCTGTCAAGGATTCTTCCTGCATTCACAACAGTACCGCTGCTGTAAATGTGGGCGTTGGCTTTATTGGTTGCCCAGCTTGAGCCCTTGGTTACGAACTGAGAAATGAGTATTCCCACACCCGCAAGAATCATCAGTATGAATACGTATACAACGGAAGCCCGCTTTATGGTTTTTCTCATACTGCGACACCTCCGTTTCTGCTGCGAGTCTTACGGCTGACCGCAATATCCGGAGCGGGAAGCTTAAACGGTGCTCCCGCGGCTCTTATATAAGCCAGCAATCCCCATGAACAGATTATACTTGAGCCGCCTCTGCTGATAAAGGGCAGAGTAACACCCGTAAGGGGAAGAAGGTCCGTTACACCGAACACGTTAAGAGAAAGCTGGAAAATCAGCAGGCTTGCCGACGCAACCGCGGCAATGGCATAGAATGAGGAAGCTGAGCCCTTTGCGGCTTTGATTGCAAAAATGCCGATACAGGCAAATGCAATAAGAACGGCTATGCCCGTTGCAAGGCCCATTTCCTCGCATATCATACCGAAAATAAGGTCTGTGGAGGCGGCAAAAACGTTTCTCAATTTTCCCTCTCCCACACCCAGACCGAAAAGTCCGCCGGATGCGGAATACATCAGCACCCTCGTCTGCTGGTAGCCGTTTGTATCCATATTTTCCCATACGTGACGGTAAGCGGCAAAGCGGTTTGCCACGTAGGGCTTGAAGTAGATAATGAGAATGGCACCCATAAGCGCACCCGCACAGATAAGAAACAGGGTACGCACGTCGCCGGATCTCATGTATGCAATAATAATAAAGGTAAAGAAGAATATAAGGGCCGTACCGAAATCTCTCATAAGGAAGAGAAGGCCTACACAGCTTAAGCTGTAACCGATGAAAAGATAAAGGTATTTCTTTGAAAGCAATCTTTCAAGGGAAACTGCTCCCACAAAAATGAATACCACCTTAACAAGCTCTGAGGGCTGAATGGAAACGGGCCCCAGTTCAAGCCAGTTACGGGCGCCGTTTGTAACCTTTGCCAGCGCAAGATTGACCACAAGCAGTAAAAGAGAGCCGATTGCGGCAGGGTATTTAAGGGCGTTTACCACCCTCATATCTTTAATCAGCAAAAGCAATACAAGATAGGTTAACAGCCCCAGACAGATACAGATAAGCTGCTTAATCGCATAGGATTCGCCTATTGTGGCGCATACCATAAGGCCGATTCCCGAAAGGAAAAACGCTATTGCTTCAAGTTCAAAATAGTCCTTGCCGGTGATAATGACGTTAAACATCATATATATCCATTCAAGAACGATATAGCCGAGAAACACGTAAACGGTATTCATGCTTGTTTCTTCCTGCTTTGATATAACCGCAAGCATACTGAGAAACTGAAAAATACTGATAAGCACCATTACGGTTACCTGTCGGAATTCCGGCTGCTGTTTTGTCTTCGTACTCAAGCACATTCTCCTTTCCTATTTATCAGATATGATTCTGCCTCCGCCCAAAACCGTGTTGCCGTCATAGATAACGGCACTCTGTCCCGGAGTGACGGAACGCTGGGGCTCGTCAAATTCAACGGTAAAGCCGCCCTCAAAGGGAGTAATAAGAGCCGGCATCTGCTTTGCTCTGAAGCGGATTTTAACCTCTGCTCTGAAGGGCTCTTCAGGAATCTCCCCGATAAAGCTTACTCTGTCTGCCGTAAGAGAGCTTCTGTACTGCTCTCCGTTATCGCCGATTGTTACGGTGTTGTCAGAGGCGTTGATGCCCGTTACGAACATCGGTCTGCCGTATGCACCGATACCCTTTCGCTGACCTATTGTGTAATTTATAATGCCCGAATGCTTACCCATTACGGTACCGTCTTTATCTATGATATTGCCTGCGGGAGAAGTAATGCCCATTGAGGCAAGATAACCCACGTAGTCATCATCGGGAACGAAGCAGATTTCAAGACTGTCCTTTTTATCCGCTACGGGAATACCTGCCTGATGTGCCGTCAGACGGGTATCCTCCTTATCCCTAACGGTGACCGGGAAAATTATTTTTGAAAGCTGAAACTCATTCAGCCGATAAAGGAAATAGGACTGGTCCTTGGGGGAATCGGATTTCTTAAGCAGATATCTGCCGTCGACAAGTTCGCAGGCGGCATAATGACCCGTTGCCAGCTTATCACAGCCGTTTTCAAGAGCGTAATCAAGCATGGTGCCGAATTTGATGGTCTGATTACATTCAATACAAGGGTTGGGAGTGCGGCCGTTTACGTATTCATCCGCAAAGGGATTTATAACCTTTTCTCTGAATAAATCCCGTCTGTCCAGAATTTTATGCTCGATACCCAGGGACTTTGCAACGGCAATCGCATCGGATATGTCAGCGGATTCACCGGGCTTCAGCAAAAGGGTTATTCCCATTACCTCGTGTCCCTGTTCTCTGAGCAGATAAGCGGCAACCGCGCTGTCAACACCTCCGCTGAGGCCTACTGCAATCTTCATTTTTCTCCCCCTTTCCTGCAAGTTATGGGTTATAATACCATAAATTTATGAATTTTCATAGTATTTTGAAAATTTTAAGGATTATTTATATCGTTATTTTTTTGTAAAAACCCCTTGCATTTGTTGAAACGTTAGTGTATAATATCGGGTATATTGAGGGTATGTGCGTTTTTGAAGGAGTTTACACAGTATGTTAGGAGATTTACATTGCCATACAAAGCTTTCCGACAGTTCAATGGGTATCGATGATCTCGTTGTTCTTGCCCAAAAAAGAGGGCTTGATACAATAGCAATCGTTGACAGAGACTGTCAGGCAGGCACCGTACGTGCAAAGATTACAGGCGAGAGAAAAGGTATAAATGTCATTCCCGGAGTTGAGCTTTCCTGCTACGATTCCAAAAGGAACGCTTATGCCGAAATTATCTGTTATCTTCCCGATTTTCCCGACAGACTTGAGGGACTCTGCCACAGAAATATCATAACCCGCAAAAGAGCAAGTCAGATGATGACTCTCAAGGTTGCCCGTAAGTATCCCATCACTCCCGAGCTTGTTACCAAATGTGCCTCCGGCTCCACCGCCGTTTTTGAGCAGCACATCATGCACGCTCTGATGGAATGCGGATATACGGACAAAATTTACGGAGACCTCTACTATGAGCTTTTCTCCCCCGAGAGTCCCGATAATGTGCTTGTTCCCGCAAAGTATCCCGAGCCCATTGAGGTTATCGAAGCCATCCACGAGGCAGGCGGCATTGCCGTTCTCTCTCATCCCGGTATCAGAAACAGCTTTGAGCTTCTTGAGGAGCTGATTCCTCAGGGACTTGACGGTGTTGAAGTATGGCATCCCGATAACACCGAGGAGCAGCAGCAGATGCTCAGCGAAATCGTAAAGAAAAACGGTATTCTTGCCACCGGCGGTACCGAATTCCGCGGCATTTACACCCATCCCACCACTACAATCGGTGAAACGGGTGCTCCCGAAACTGCAGTCAAAGCCCTTCTGGGATACAAAACAAAGATGAAAAAGAAAAAAGCAAGTGCAAAATAAATTGTGAGGTGAGACCATGAGCAGCGACAGTCACGTGCGATTATGTATTTTCAAATTTAACAATCGGTTGTGCAGTGCTGTTCGGGTTCCATCCTAAACGGTATAGTCCTTGTTTCCCATACACCCTGCCTTCCGAGGAAAGGGTGTTATTTTTATGGAAAATTCAACTTTACTTGACATCATTTCACGTATGCTTGCGGAAAATAAATTTTCCACCATCAAGGATATTCTCCGTGAAATGAATATCGTTGATATTGCTTCCGCTATTTCAGAGGCAGAGGAAACCGACCAGGTCCGCATTTTCCGTCTGCTTCCCAAGGACAGCAGTGCAGACGTTTTCTCATATCTTGATTCCGACACTCAGCAGACGGTCATCAATTCAATCACCAACGTTGAGCTTCATAACCTTATTGAAGATATGTTCATCGACGACGCGGTCGACTTTCTTGAGGAGGTACCCGCAAACGTCGTAACGAGAGTTCTTTCGCAGACAAGTAAGGAAACGAGAGAAATCATCAACAAATTCCTCCGTTATCCCGACGATTCCGCCGGCTCAATCATGACCTGCGAAATGGCGGCGTTTCACGTTGATTCCACCGTTGACGATGCAATCAGAGACCTTCGCCGTACAGCCCAGGATAAAGAAACGGTTGAAACCTGCTACTGTATCGATGAAAAGCGCCATCTTATCGGCTCGATTCCTCTGAGAAAAATCATTATTTCCGAGCCGGGCACAGTCCTGCACGACATAATGATGGATGACCAGCAGCTCATTTCCGTCAATACCCACGATGACCAGGAAACGGTTGCCGCCGTGGTTCGTAAATACGACCTTCTTTCCGTTCCCGTTGTTGACAACGAAAACCGTCTTGTAGGTATCATCACCGTAGACGATATCGTGGACGTCATCCAGGAAGAAAACACCGAGGACTTTGAAAAGATGGCATTGCTTCTTCCCTCCGAGGACGACTATATGCACACCGGTGTCTTCCGCCTTACGGGCAACCGTATCGTTTGGCTTCTCATACTTATGATTTCCGCCACCTTCACGGGTAAGATAATCGAATCCTTTGAGGTTTCCCTTGCGGGTATAGTGGGCCTCACCGCCTGCATTCCCATGCTGATGGATACCGGCGGTAACTCCGGCAACCAGGTATCCACTCTTATCATCCGCGGTCTTGCTCTCGGCACGATAACACCCAAAGATTACTTCAAGGTACTCTGGAAGGAAATTCGCGTTGCCGTTCTCTGCGGTCTTGCTCTCGGCACGGCAAATCTTATCAGAATGTTCGTTCTTTCCGCGGTGGGCTTCTCCCATTCGGACACTCCCGTAATATTCGTTGTTTCTCTGTCCATGCTCTGTACGATCATAATTGCAAAGTCAATCGGCTGTTCCCTGCCCATTTTGGCAAAGCTGCTTCACCTTGACCCTGCGCTCATGGCAGGTCCCATGATTACCACCATCGTTGATGCGGTTTCCCTGCTGATTTATTTCGGCATTGCCACCATATTCATCAACGCCGGCATGCTTCAGATGGCATAAATTTCTTTAAGCATTCTCTGCCCGTAATTTTTACGGGCATTGTTTATTTTACAAAATATTTTACTTTTTTATAAATAATTGTTGATTTTTCGGATTGATAGTGGTATCATTGCCACAGTAAGAATATGTGTGACGAAAGGAGAAGGGCGACCTTCTCTTTTGTTTTTGCAAAAAAGGAGGCAAAATATGGCAAAGGGTAAAGGCGGCAACGTAGTGGCCGCAGTTACGGAGCTTGCAAAGCCCATAGCAGAGGAGTTGGGACTTGAGCTCTGGGATGTCCGTTTTCTGAAAGAAGGTACCGATTGGTTTCTGAGAATATTCATCGATAAAGCCGAGGGCGTAAACATTACCGACTGCGAAGCATTCAGCCGCGCAATCAACGACCCCCTCGACGAGCTTGACCCCATTGAGCAGAGCTACTGCCTTGAGGTATGCTCCCCCGGTCTTGAGAGAGACCTTGTAAGACCCGAGCATTTCATCAGATGCACGGGAGAAAAAATCAAGGTCAAATTCATCAGACCGATCAACAACGTACGTGAATTTTCCGGTGTGCTTGAAAGCTCCGACGGAAACAGAATAGTTCTCCGCCTTGAAGACGGCAGCGCAATGGAAATCGATAAAAAAGAAACTTCTTACATCAAGCTTGATGACTTTGAATAAGAAAGGGTTGACAGGAAAAATGAAAAACAATGAATTTTTTGAAGCTGTTTCCGCAATGGCACACGAAAAAGGAGTTCCCGAAACAGTTCTTTATGATGCAATAGCAAAATCAATCGTAACCTCCGTTAAGAGAGATTACGGTGACAGAGACATAGCTTTCTGTGAAATCAATCCCGAAAAGAATTCCGTTAAGGTTTTCATCCGCAAGACCGTTGTTGAAGAGGTTGAGGATGAATATGCGGAAATCGCTCTCGAGGACGCACTCAAGCTCAAGAAGAGAATCAAGATAGGCGATACAATTGACATTACTCTCGACACAAGAGAAGTAAGCCGTATCGCAGCCGTAAAGGGCAAGCATCTTATCCGTCAGAATATCAATGACGCAGAGCAGGAGCGCAAGAGAATTGAGCTTCAGGATAAAAATCAGGAGCTTGCAAGTGCAAAAATCATCAAGGTTGATCCCGAAACCCTTGATGCACTCATTGAAATCGGCAAGGTCGTTGAAAGACTTCCCAGAGCCGAGCAGCTTCCCACCGACAGATTCAATGAAGGCGACTATACAAAGGTTTATATTTCAGACGTTAAAGAGGGAACAAAGGGGCCCAAGGCAATGGTCTCCAGAACTCATCCCGGTCTTGTAAGAAGATTGCTTGAAATTGAAGTTCCCGAAATCCTTGACGGCACGGTTGAAATCAGATCCATTTCCCGCGAAGCCGGATCCAGAAGTAAGATTGCCGTTTATTCCGCAGACGAAAATGTTGACCCCGTAGGCGCATGCATAGGTCAGAAGGGTGTCAGAGTAAACAAAATCGTTGAAGCTCTCGGCGGAGAAAAGCTTGACGTTGTAAATTACAGCGACGACCCCGCAAAGTACGTTGCCGCTTCACTTGCTCCCGCAGACGTAATTTCGGTTGAAATTCTTAATGCAGACGAGCATTCCTGCAGAGTAACCGTTCCCAACAGCCAGCTTTCACTTGCAATAGGCAACAAGGGTCAGAATGCCCGCCTTGCTGCAAGACTTACCGGCTGGAAGATTGATATCAAGCCCGAATTTGAAGAACCCGTAATTAAATTTGACTGATAATTGAGGAGTTAAACCAATGCCTACACACCGCAGTATTCCCATGAGAAAATGCACAGGATGCAACGAAATGAAGCCCAAAAAGGAGCTTGTCAGGGTTGTACGCAGTCCCGAGGGTGAGGTATCCCTTGACCTTACGGGAAAGAAACCCGGACGGGGTGCCTATGTTTGCCGCAATGCCGAATGTATGGCTAAGGCAAAGAAAGCAAAAAGATTTGACCGCGCATTCTCTTGTGAAATACCCGATGAAGTTTACGACAGAATGGAGCAGGAACTGAAAAATGGATAATCCGAAGCTTCTCTCTCTTCTCGGAATGTGCCGCAAAGCCGGAAAGCTTGGCTGCGGTCACGATGCTGCTGTGGGTGCAATAAGAAGTAAAAGTGCAAAGCTTTGTCTGCTCAGCAGCGATTCCTCTGAAAGACTGAGAAATGAAATAAGCAAAGAAACATCCTACGAAAAATCGGAAATTCCCGTAAAAAAACTGGAATTCGATATGATGGAAATCGGAAGGGCCACCGGACTTAAATCCGCCGTGCTGGCAATCAATGATGACGGCTTTGCAAAAGCAATGCTCTCACTTCTTTAATTAACGAGGAGGTTAACGAATGATTGAAAAAATTAAGATAAAAGATTTAGCAAAAGACCTGGACGTCAAAGCAAACGAAATAATCGATATGCTTGCTCAGTTCAGCGGTTCAAAGAAATCAAGCTCCGCAATTGTTGACGAAAACGAGCTTGACCTTATATTTGAATCATTTACAAAAAAATACGAGGTCGAAGCCCTTGACGGCTACTTCAATATGAAGTCCGTTCCCGACACGGAAGAGGCCCCCGAGAAAAAGCCCGAAGAAAAGCCGGCTGAAGAAAAATCAGAGGAGAAAAAGCCCGCAGAAAAGAAGCCCGAGCAGAAGCCCGTTGAGAAAAAGTCCGAGGAAAAAGCGGCTGAAAAGAAACTGGAGCAGAAAGCGGAAGAAAAGAAGCCCGAGAAGAAACCCGAACAGAAGACCGTTGAGAAAAAGCCGGAGCAAAAGCCCCAGGAAAGAAAGCCCAAGATGCCGGCAATGCCTCAGCAGAAGCCCGCAAACGAAAAGAAAAAAGAGAATAAGCCCATGCAGTCCAGAACAAAGGGCGAGCAGACTACCGTTAATCTCAGAAGCGATAACATCGACCTTGAGAAATATAACGAAAAGTACGAAAATATCGCTCCCGCAAGCAGTTCAAGCGTAATGGAAAAGGGCGTTTCCAAGCAGAAAATCAATCAGAAGAGCAAGCAGTATAAGAAGCAGGGCATGCGTTCCTCAAGGAGAGAGACCGAAAAGGAAAGACTTGCCAGAATTGCCGCCGAAAGAGCAAAGAAGCCCCAGATGGTACTCAAGCTTCCCGATGAAATCACCGTAGGCGAGCTGGCTTCCATGCTGAAGATGACTGCCGCAGAGGTAATCAAGAAGCTCTTCTCACTCGGTCAGATGGCTTCCATCAACGACAATCTTGATTTCGACACAGCCGCCATCGTTGCCGAAGAGCTGGGCGCAAAGGTTGAAAAGCTTGTGGTTGTCACAATAGAAGACAGAATCATAGACGACAGCGAAGACGATGAAGCAAACCTCATCAAGAGAGACCCCGTAGTAGTTGTAATGGGTCACGTTGACCACGGCAAGACTTCAATCCTTGACGCTATCAGAAACACCTCCGTTACGGAGGGTGAAGCAGGCGGTATCACTCAGCATATCGGTGCTTCCAGAGTTACAATCAACGGTCAGAATATCACTTTCCTTGACACTCCCGGTCACGCCGCATTTACATCCATGAGACTGCGCGGTGCCATGGCTACCGATATTGCAATCCTTGTTGTTGCCGCAGACGACGGTATTATGCCTCAGACAATTGAAGCAATCAACCACGCAAAGGCGGCAGGTGTTCAGATTATAGTTGCCATCAATAAGATGGATAAGCCCACCGCTAATCCCGACAGAATTCTCCAGCAGCTCACCGAATATGAGCTTGTTCCCGAGGAATGGGGCGGCGAAACGATCTGTGTTCCCTGCTCGGCAGTTACAAAGCAGGGTATCGACCAGCTTCTTGAATCCGTGCTTCTTGTTGCGGAGGTTCAGGAGCTTAAAGCAAATCCCAACCGCTCTGCAAAGGGCGTTGTCATTGAAGCGCGTCTTGACAAGGGCAAAGGCCCCGTTTCAACACTCCTCGTTCAGAACGGTACTCTTAAGACGGGCGACATTATCGTTGCAGGTACGGCAGTAGGTCGTGTCAGAGTCATGACAGACGACAAGGGCCGCAAGGTTGACGAAGCAGGTCCCTCCGTTCCCGTTGAGATTATGGGTCTTGCCGAAGTACCTCAGGCAGGTGACGGCTTTGACGCTGTTAACGACGAGCGTCTGGCAAGAGAGCTTGTTGAACAGAGAAAGGCAAAAGCCAAGGAAGAGCAGTTCAAGGAATTTCAGAAGGTTACCCTTGAAAACCTCTTTGATTCAATCAAGGAAGGCGAGCTGAAGGACCTTGACATCATCGTAAAGGCAGACGTTCAGGGCTCCGCAGAAGCAGTCAAGCAGAATCTGCTTAAACTTTCCAACGAAGAAGTAAGAGTAAGAGTAATCCACGCAGGCGTAGGCGCAATCAGCGAAAGCGACGTTATGCTTGCCTCTGCATCCAACGCAATCATCGTGGGCTTCAACGTAAGACCCGATAACGTTGCGGAAGAAAATGCAGAGCGTGACGGCATTGAAATCAAGTGTTACAGAGTCATTTACGACTGTATCAACGAAATTGAAGCCGCTATCAAGGGTATGCTCGCTCCCAAATATAAGGACGTTGACATCGGTAAAGCCGAAGTCCGTCAGGTTGTTAAGATTTCCTCAGTCGGAAACATTGCCGGCTGTCACGTTACAAACGGTAAGGTTACAAGAGATGCCAAGGTAAGAGTAGTCAGAGACGGTATCATCGTTACCGAAGACGTTATGGCATCCCTCAAGAGATTCAAGGATGATGTCAAGGAAGTAGCTCAGGGCTACGACTGCGGTATCGGACTTGAAAAATTCAACGATATCAAGGAAGGCGACGTCTTTGAATTCTATGTAACCGAAGAGTACAGAGATTAAGAGGTAAAATATGGCAGGTTACAGAATTGACAGAGTATCCGAGGATATCAAGAGAGAGCTTGCGGCAATTATCCGTGAGCTCAAGGATCCCCGTGTTCAGGGCAAGCTGCTTACCGTCGTCAATGTTGACGTCAGCTCGGATGCTTCATTCGCAAAGGTATATATCAGTGCAATGGAAGGCATTGAAACGGCAAAGATTGCCGTCAAAGGTCTGGACTGTGCTACGGGATTTATCCGCCGCGAGGTAGGTAAACGTCTGCATCTTCGCAAGACACCCGAACTCAAATTCATTGCCGACGATTCAATAGAAAAGGGCATGAAGATTACAGGTATGCTCAATTCCATCATAACCGAGGATGATTCAGATGATGATTAACCTGAACCAATGTGCAGAATATCTGGAGAATAAGGATAATTTCCTGCTTTTGTGTCACATGTCTCCCGACGGTGATACGGTTGGCAGTGCCACCGCACTGGCAAGAGGACTTGTTTCCAAAGGAAAAAAGGTCATGGTTAAATGCGGTGACCCCTTTACAAACGATTTCAGCTTTATGTTTGACGGGCTTGAGCTGACGGAGCAGGAGGACTATGACTGCGTAGTCGCCATTGACGTTGCAGACCCCAAGCTTCTCGGCGAGGAGTTGAACGAAATCTACGGTAAAAATATTGATATTTGCATTGACCACCACGCTTCAAACGTGATTTATGCCGAAGACACTCTGCTGGAAGGAGATTCCGCTTCTGCGGCTGAAATCATTTATCTCCTTCTGAAAGAAATGAAGGTTGAAATCACTCCCGTGATTGCGTCCTGCCTATTTACCGGCGTTTCAACGGACACGGGTTGTTTCAGATTTTCAAATACCACCACCCGCACCTTCAGAATCGCATCGGAGCTTGTTGATGCGGGAGCGGATTCCTACAACATAATTCAGGTATTCTTTGAAACAAAAACCAAAACATACGCCATACTTGAAAGACTATCTCTTGAAAGTATGAGATTCTATTATGACGACCGCTGTGCTGTAATCTGCGTTACGCAGGATATGCTGAAAAGAAGCGGTTCGGATGAAACCGAAACAACAAAGCTGGCAAATCTGCCCCGCATGGTTGAAGGTGTTAAAGTAGGCGTACTGGTCAAGGAGCTTAAAGACGGCAGTTTCAAGGCATCAATCAGAACTCACGGAGAAATTGATGCTTCCGCCATTGCTTCAAGACTGGGAGGAGGCGGGCACGCAGGTGCCGCCGCCTGCACCGTAAACGCCGCCAAAAACGAAGCAATCAACCTGATTCTCAAAGAAGTCAAGGCAGAGCTTGACGGTTAAACACAAAAATATGCGGTGTCACTCACCGCATTATATCCGCCGGTAGCATAGCTGGATAATGCATCAGATTCCGATTCTGACGACCGGGGGTTCGAATCCCTTCCGGCGGGCCAAAAAACAGTATCGCAACGCGATGCTGTTTTTTTATCCAAGCCGCAGGCTTGGCATATCATCCGCCGTTAGGCGGTATATCATCAAAGGCGGCAAGCCGCCTTTGCATATCATCACGCCGTAGGCGTGCATAAATACTTCTGCGGCTTGATGAGATACAATTCCTTACGGAATTGATGATATACAGCACTTCGTGCTGATGAGATACAAGGCTTCGCCTTGATTAATTTTTCGAACTATGATAATATGCTTTTGGAGGGAGTGGTTTTATGGCTAAAAATTATTTACTCGAATATTCGGAACAGCTTGCAACCAAAATTGAACTGCTTTGCCAAAATATAACTGCGCCATCCAACACTCTTTTTCAGATTCAAAAAAGCTCAAGCAGTGTTTATGCCAACATCCGGGAAGCAAATTACGGGCAAAGCAAGGCGGATATGCTTTCAAAATTTGAAATTGCAACAAAGGAATGCAGCGAAACAGAGGGATGGCTTAAATTATTGTTCAATACAAATTGTATTGAGGAAGAAACTTATAAATACCACAGAAATTTGTGCGGAAGAATAAGACGAATGCTGATTGCAAGCTGCAAAACACTGAAAAATTCACTATAATGACTTTGATAATTCGGGATTATTCGAGAAAGGGAAATATTATGAAGATGACATTTGGCATCATATGCATATTTTTGATGATGACTGATATTTTTGCTTTTATAAATTTAAGGAAATATTTGAAGAATAACGAAAACAAATTGGTAGAAAACATTTCGCAAGAACTAAAACGCAAAATAACATTAATAACCATAATAATGATATTTGCCGGTATTTCCGGAATCGTTTGTGTGTTATTCAAGTAAACATTCTTTGCCTTACTGATAAGACCCGGAAAAGAGTACTTTGTATCATTTATTTGAGTGAGTTACAAATGCAAGAACACCCTTCGGGGTGTTTTTACATTTGTAAAAAAGGATTCGAACTGCCGAGAGAAGTCGGCTTGCCGACCGAACTTTCCGGTGGAAAGTTCGTCCAGGTCGCAACGAGCGAAGCGAGGCGATAAAATCCCTTCCGGCTCTTTGAATGAAGCGCACCTGCGGCGCGTGAATTATCAGCTAATAAGTACGGAATGCCCTGCATCAATTTTGTAAAATACATCAATTTACAAATGATTAAATATTTGTATAATGATATCATCAAATCAAGATTTAAGGACGTTACATTATGTGGATGATTATGGCGGTCTTATCCGCGTTATTTGCAGGAATCACGTCAGTCCTTGCCAAATGCGGAATCAAAAAAACTGACTCCGATGTGGCAACTGCGCTCCGAACGGTAGTTGTGCTGGCTTTTTCCTGGATTATGGTATTTGTGGTCGGTTCTCTGAATGACATCCGGGATATCGGCACAAAATCTCTGATTTTTCTGATTTTATCCGGCATTGCAACCGGCGCTTCGTGGCTGTGCTACTTCAAAGCATTGTCTGTCGGCAACATCAACAAAGTCGTTCCGATTGACAAATCAAGCACGATCCTTTCGATTCTTCTTGCAATTCTGCTTTTTGATGAAACCAATCATCTTGCCGTAAAACTGATTTGTACAGCGGTGCTTACGGCCGGTATTTTCCTGATGATTGAAAAGAAAGATGATTCGGAGAAACAGACAAGAAAAATCTGGATGCCGTATGCGGTGGCTTCTGCCGTGTTTGCCGCTCTGACGTCAATTCTCGGAAAACTCGGAATAGAGAATGTGGAATCAAACCTCGGTACCGCCATACGGACTGCGGTCGTCCTCGTCATGGCCTGGCTCGTGGTACTGGTAAAGGGGAAACAATCTCTGATAAAGGCAATTGATAAAAAAGAACTCGGCTTTATCGCTCTGTCAGGTGTTGCTACCGGCAGCTCATGGCTGTGCTATTACTATGCGATACAGAACGGAATCGTCAGCGTCGTTGTACCGATAGACAAGCTGAGCATTATCGTTTCAATACTGTTTTCATGGCTGGTATTCAAGGAGAAGCTGACAAAAAAGTCCTTCCTCGGCCTTGCTTTAATGGTGATTGCCACGCTTGCGATGGCTGTATTTGCCTGATAAGCTCCTGCTTGTCGGGAATGAACATATCAGAGGATGTAAATTAACTGTCTTTCAATAAGTGGGGGTTTATTATGAAAGGTTTGTTTCGCAAATTCAAAAAAGCATTTGCACTTGTTCTGTGTATGATTACGGTTACGGGCAGTGTTTGCGTTGTCGGTTCAGCTGTTGATTCGGTAACGGTTTCCTCTGCCGATGAACTGATAAAAGCCGTTGAGAGTGCAGAAAACGGAAGCATCATCTTTCTTAAGGGCGGCACTTACCGCTTTGATGCTCCGTTATCCTTTGACGGAATAAAAAAAGACATAACAATTTCCTCCACTCCGGGTGAAACAGCAGTAATTACAAATGCCTGCCCCGTGTCGGAGTGGACGGAAAGCACGGTGAACGGTGTTAAGGTTTTCTCCGCTTCGGCAAAAGGAAAAAGAATATCCGCTCTCTTTTCCGAAAGCGGAAAGCTCGATGTAACCAGACTGCCCGAATCAGGGTATTATTATATTGACAAACCCGATTTATCAGATACAAAGGGCGAAGGCAATGACCTTGCATCAAACGGTTTTTATACTCATGACCTGAAAAAAACTCCGTCCAATCTTTGTGACGTAACGGTTGAAATACTGCATCAATGGGTCAGCGAGGTTGAAAATCCCGTGGCATTCAACGAAAGCACAGGACTTTTCAGACTTGCAAGATATTCCGGCAGACCGATTGAATCCGGCGACAGATATTTTCTGCAAAATGTACTTGAAGGACTTGATAAAAGCGGAGAATGGTGCTTCGATTCAAAAGCCGATAAGCTTTACTACGTTCCGTTTGAGGGAGAAACAGCCGACGGCCTTGTGCTTTATGCATCATCCGAAGCCCTCCTTATGAACATTGAAAATTCATCGGGAATTACATTTGAAAATATTAAATTTG
>JAKSQQ010000032.1 GCA_024404015.1 Clostridia bacterium | reverse complement strand
ATGGAATTCCCCGAGCCCGTTATCAGAGTAGCCATCGAGCCCAAGACCAAAGCCGGTCAGGAAAAGATGGGTATCGCTCTTGCAAAGCTGGCAGAGGAAGACCCCACCTTCAAGTGCTATACTGATGAGGAAACAGGTCAGACCATTATCGCCGGTATGGGCGAGCTTCATCTTGAAATCATTGTTGACAGACTTCTTCGTGAATTCAAGGTTGAGGCAAACGTAGGTCAGCCCCAGGTTGCATACCGTGAAACCATTACCATTCCCGCAAGCTCTGATACCAAGTATTCAAGACAGTCAGGCGGTAAAGGTCAGTACGGTCATGTTAAAATCAATATTGAACCCAATCCCGAAAAGGGCTTCGAGTTTGTTAACAACATCGTCGGCGGTGCTATTCCCAAGGAATATTTCAACGCCATCGAGGCAGGTATCAAGGGCGCAATGCTCAGCGGTACTCTTGCAGGTTACAACGTAGTTGACGTAAAGGTTACTCTTTACGACGGTTCATATCACGAGGTTGACTCTTCTGAAATGGCATTCAAGATTGCCGCTTCAATGGCATTCAAGGATGCAATGAAAAAGGCAGCTCCCGTTCTTATGGAGCCCATCATGAAGTGTGCTATTATCGTTCCCGATGAATACATCGGTGACGTAATCGGTGACTGTAACTCCAGACGCGGTCTTATCCAGGGTCAGGAAGCAAGAACCGGTGCCACACAGATTGACGCCCATATTCCTCTCTCCAATATGTTCGGTTACGCCACCTCCCTACGTTCAAAGACCCAGGGCAGAGGCCAGTATGTAATGGAGCCCAGTCATTATGCCGAGGTTCCCAAGAGCATAGCCGAAAAAATTGTTGCAGAGAAATAAGATAATTCGCGAAAATCTTCAAAAAAAACTTGAAATTGCAAGTATTTGCTGATAAAATCAACTTATGCTTGTGCATCACTAAATGTTTTCAAAATAAGGAGGAAACTTAAAATGGCAAAAGAAAAATTTAACCGTTCTAAGCCCCATGTAAACATCGGTACAATCGGTCACGTTGACCATGGTAAGACTACTCTTACAGCAGCTATCACAAAGACCCTCGCTATGAAGGGCGGCGCAGCATTCGTTGACTACGCTAACATCGATAAGGCTCCCGAAGAAAGAGAACGTGGTATCACAATCAATACAGCTCACGTTGAGTACGAGACAGAAGCTCGTCACTATGCTCACGTTGACTGCCCGGGCCACGCTGACTATATCAAGAACATGATCACAGGTGCTGCTCAGATGGACGGTGCTATCCTTGTTATCGCTTCCACCGACGGTCCTATGGCTCAGACAAAAGAACACCTTCTCCTTGCTCGTCAGGTAGGCGTTCCCAAGATCGTTGTTTTCATGAACAAGGTTGACCAGGTTGACGACCCCGAACTCCTCGAGCTCGTTGAAATGGAAATCAGAGAGACACTTGCTGAGTACGGCTTCGACGAAGAAGGCCCCATCATCAAGGGTTCAGCTCTTAAGGCACTCGAATATTCCGGCGGCGACGTAGACGCTCCCGAAATCGCTTGCATCTGGGAACTCATGGACGCTGTTGACAGCTATATCCCCACTCCCGACCGTAAGGCAGATATGCCCTTCCTTATGCCCGTAGAGGACGTATTCACCATCACAGGCCGTGGTACAGTTGCTACCGGTAGAGTTGAAAGAGGTCAGCTCAAGACTTCCGAAGAAGTTGAAATCATCGGTCTCACAGAAGAAAGAAGAAAGACTGTTGTTACCGGTATCGAAATGTTCAGAAAGATTCTTGACTACGCTGAAGCAGGCGACAACATCGGCGCTCTCCTTCGTGGTGTTCAGAGAACAGAAATCGAACGTGGTCAGGTACTCTGCAAGCCCGGTTCAATCAATCCTCATACAAAGTTCGTAGGCCAGGTTTACGTTCTTACTAAGGACGAAGGCGGCCGTCATACTCCCTTCTTCAACAACTATCGTCCTCAGTTCTATTTCAGAACTACCGACGTTACAGGCGTAATCACTCTTCCCGAAGGCACAGAAATGTGCATGCCCGGTGATAACGTTGACATGAAGGTTGAGCTTATCACTCCCATCGCTATTGAAAACGGTCTTCGTTTTGCTATCCGTGAAGGCGGCAGAACCGTTGGTTCAGGCGTTGTTATCGAAATCAACGAATAATTTGATTTTGTAATCCCAAGGCAGTAACACTTCGGTGTTGCTGCCTTTTCTTTTTTTGTGTTGCCAATAAATCCAAAAGGTTGTATAATATAACCGGAGAAAATAGAAAAGGAAGGTGATATTATGAAAATCTGCGGTATTATTTCCGGTGGAAACTATTCACCTCTTGATAAAATCGGCGAATGTGATTTTATCATTGCCTGCGATAAGGGCTATGAATATGCTCTTTATTCTGCGGTGAAGCCCGATCTGATAATAGGTGACTTTGACTCATACAGGGGTCAGCTTCCCGATGATATAGGTAAGATTGTCTTGCCTGTGGAAAAGAACGACACGGATACCATGGTTGCTTTCCGTTATGCCGTCAAAGAGGGCTTTGACGAAATATATCTTTACTGTGCGAACGGCGGCAGATTTGATCACCTTATGGGTAATATCAATGCCTGCACATTTGCCGCAAAGAATAATGTGAAGGTTACCGTAATTGATGAAAGGGATTTGATTTATTTCATCAGCAACAATTCGGTCAGTATTCCCGAAATGCCCGGCTACTCCATATCCGTACTTTCCGTTACGGATGTGAGCAAAAACGTCTGTGAAAAAGGCGTTAAATACGAGCTTGATAATGTTACTATGAATAATACCGAGCCCCTGGGTGTCAGCAACGAATGGAAGGGCACTGCTGAAATCAGGGTGGGTGATGGTGTTCTTATGGTAATTCTTTCAAAAATGTCGGGTGAATAAATGATAAACGGAGCAATCTTTGACCTTGACGGTACTCTTCTTGATTCCATGGGCGTGTGGGAGGTTTACGGTACGGGATATCTTGAATCTCTCGGTGTCGCGGCAAAGCCGGGGCTGAACGAAACCATAATCAGAATGAGTCTTGCTCAGGGATGTGAATATTTAAGAAAAGAATACAATCTTCCCCTTACGGTGAAGCAGATAGCAGAGGGCATAAACGATATGGTTTACGATGAATATGCCTTTCGTGTTCAGCCGAAACCGGGAGCGGTGAAATTTGTCAGAAAGCTCTTTGACAGGGGAATAAAAATGGCGGTAGCCACCGCAACGGATGAGCCCCTGGTAAGTGCGGCATTAAAGCGAATCGGCATACTTGACTGCTTCGGCAAAATTTTTACCTGCACCAAAGTGGGACACGGCAAGGACGAGCCGATTATTTATAATGAAGCCCTCAGCTTTCTGGGTACGGATAAATCGGATACGGTGGTCTTTGAGGACGCCCTGCACTGTGCGTTTACCGCAAAGAATGCCGGCTTCAGAGTGATTGGAGTTCAGGATGATTTTGAAAAGAAATCGGACGAAATGAGAGAACTTTGTGACGGCTTTTATATGAGTTTTGAGGAATTTGATTTAAAGGAGTTAATATGAAAAGATTTATATTTGATACAGATTGGTGGACGGATTGTGACGATTGCACCGCTCTTCAGATTCTTTGTAATAAGCATAACAAGGGTGAGATTGAGCTTTACGGTGTTGTCATCAATGCATATACAGAGTATTCTGTCAGATCCGTAGATGCTTTTCTCAATGAAAACGGCATAAAAAATCTTCCCATCGGAATTGATGAGAAGGCAGATGATTTTGCGGGAACGCCGAAATATCAGCAGATACTTGCCGCTTATTCAGACAGAAAGGATTATCTTGACGGTGTTGAATGTTACCGCCGTCTGCTGTCCGAATCAGAGCAGAAGGTTGATATTATTGCCGTAGGATTCCTTAACGTTATTGATGAGCTTCTTAAAAGTAAGGGCGATGTCTATTCGCCTCTTGACGGCTTTGAGCTTGTAAAGAATAAGGTCGGCAAGATCTGGATTATGGGCGGCAAATGGGATGAGGACGGCTGCTGCGAGCATAATTTCTGCAATAACGCCCGCTCCCGTATCGCATCAGCCGATACTCTTGAAAACTGTCCCGTTCCACTGGTAATGTCGGGCTGGGAAAACGGAAACGACATAATCAGCGGAAGAAATCTTGATAAAAATTCCCTTATTTTCAAAGCGTTTGACGCTATCGGTCACGGTAAAGGCAGGTCTTCATGGGATCCCATGGTAACTCTTCTTGCCGTTTCCGGTGATGTTGAAGGCGAGGGATATAAGGAAGTTTTCGGCAAGGGTTCTGTTGAAGTTGAAACGGGTAAAAATCATTTTGTACCCGATGAAAAAGGCAAGGATTGCTACGTCATAATGACAAAGCCCTCCGATTTTTACGCCGACAGAATTGACGAAATAATCTGCAAATAAGGATACAGTATGCAAATAGGTGAAACGGTTTTATCGGGATATGCCGCACTTGCGCCAATGGCCGGAGTGACGGACAGGGCGTTTCGTGAGATATGTCTTGAATACGGTGCATCCTACGTTGTCAGCGAAATGGTCAGTTCAAAAGGACTTACCATGCATGACCGTAAATCGGGAATGTTGATGACGCTGGGTGAAAAAGAGAATAATGCGGCAGTTCAGATTTTCGGCTGTGAGCCGGATACAATGGCCGAGGCGGCAAAAAAAGCCGAGCAGAGCGGATGTATTGCGGTTGACATAAATATGGGCTGTCCCGCCCCGAAGGTGGCAGGTCACGGAGGAGGCAGTGCGCTGATGAAGTCTCCGGAGCTGGCTGCAAAAATCACCGAAGCGGTGGTGAATGCGGTCAGAGTTCCCGTTACCTGTAAAATCAGAACCGGCTGGGATGACGAGCATCTGAATGCGGTTGAAATGGCGTTAATGCTTCAGCAGGCGGGGGCTTCTGCTTTGACGATTCACGGCAGAACGAGAAAGCAGATGTATGCTCCTCCCGTTAATTACGATATGATAAAAGCGGTCTGTGATGCTCTCACCATTCCCGTAATCGGAAACGGTGATATAGAGGATATTGAAAGCGCAAAGCACATGTATGAATATACGGGCTGTGATTTCATAATGATAGGCAGGGGAGCTTTGGGTTGTCCCTGGCTTTTCAGTCAGATAAATGAATATTTTACCTTGGGTGAAGTTAAGACAAATCCCTCCGTTGAGGAAAAAATGGAAGTAATGCTTCGTCATATTACCCGCCTTTGCGAATACAAAGGGGATTATGTGGGCATCAGAGAAGCGAGGAAGCACGCGGGATGGTACACTAAAGGCATGAGGGGAGCTGCCTCATTCCGAAGAGATATAGGTGCTTTGGAATCAATTGACCAGCTTAAAGCACTTGCGGAAAAGATTATAAAAAGCCGGATCGAATAACATTCGACATACAGGCATTATAAATGAAAATCCCGCCAAGGAAGGAATTTCCTCCTTTGGCGGGATGTTGTATCTGTAATTATTTATTTCGCAATGAATGCCACACTCAGCGCAAACATAAGCTGAGCGGGATAATAGGTTGACAGCTCTGCCATTACCAGTCCGTTCTTTTTCTTTACGGGGGTAAAATAGATGATTCCGAGGCAGGAGTCGCTGATTATAAACAGTACCGATGCCGCAAGCAGTAAAATGCTTGTTACAGATGCATCCTTGTAAACGAGGGTAGCCGAGGCGCCTATCTTAAAAACAAGCAGAGCGTAGTAAACGGCAAGGATTGCCTTGAATTTTTTGTCTGCGTTGATTTTAAGCACCGTTATCATTATCAGAGCTATACCGACACCGAGGGGAAGAAAGATTGTTGAAACCGTGCTTGCACCGATTTTAAAAAATCCTATCAGATATACTATATGGCCTATAAGGAAAAATGCGGTACCCAGCACTATAAGCTTTTTTTTGAAAATAGGAGCAATTTCCTTGATACCCAAAAAAATATCACCGCAAAATCCGAACATGAGCGCAAAGCAGATAAGACTGAAATATTCCAAATCCGCTCCGCCGTTGACGTAATTTCCTGCTATGGCTACTCCGATAAATCCGAAGCTTGCCATGAATTTACAAACCATGCCGCCGAAGGATTTGTTTTTTCTGCGCAGAATGATGCAGGTAGCAGCAAATCCAAAGGATGCGACGGATAATAAGATAATGGGTATCATTTTATTCCCTCCGTATAAATGGAAAGGGCCCATTTGCCCTGTTCCTCAAAGCCGCAATTATTATAAAAATCAAGTAAAGCGTCATTCCTTGTAAAAAGAAATGACGGCTTTTTACCGTATGCCATATACGGAACGAGAGAGGAGGCAAGCCCTCTTCCGCGAAAATCGGGATGGGTTGCAACAGCGCCCAGCAGGACGCTTTTTGTTCCTTCAAAAAGTCTGAAACAGCAACAGCTCAGATTATCCCCTCCGATTCCTCCGAAGGAAGCCGTGCCTTTATTCAGACGGATGCACACATCCTGTGAAAATGCATTGAAATCTCCCATGTCAAAGCCGCACAGAGTAAGAAGGGAATAAATCTCCTTCGGCTCTCTGTAATCGGTAAAGCCCACGGGAGCGGATACCTCGTTACCTGCGTATTTGACTATGTATGAAGAATCCGAAATATTAAGCTTCAATGCCTCAATAAGGGCTTTTTCACCTCTGACGGATGAATAACCCACCACCTTCAGAAATTCCCTTATTTCGTCAATGTCGGCATCTGCCGAGGCACAGATATTCACGTTGCCGTCAACAATGCTCAATGCGGCTTTGTCATCCTGAACGTAAAACCTTGCGAAGTCGTAATTCGTACCGTATGTGGATGCCATAGCGGTTATTACCGCCGAAAAGGGGCCGGCAGGTAAAAAGTCAAGAGAAGACGTATCGTCAATCAGTTTCAGCATCCCGCAAATTCCTCAGCCAGAGCTTTTACAAGGTCTCTTGAACTGACTATGTCCTCGTATTTACATACACAGCAGGGAGAGTGAAGATATCTGCAGGGTACGGAAACGGTAATCGTCTTTACGCCGCCACGGCTCTTGTGAATAGCGCCTGCGTCGTTGCCGCCTGCAACTCTCGTCTTTGTCTGTGCCTTGATATTATTTTTCTTTGCGATTTCAAGGGCTTTAAGATATAAATCGTGATTATAAACGGTGGCTCTGTCCATGAATGAAACGGTACCGCCCTCACCGCATACACATACTCTTGCTTCGCCCTTTGCACCGTTGATATCCGCCGCAGTGGTGGTTTCGGTAACTATGGCGTAGTCGGGAGCAATGGTAAAGGCACTTGCCGCAGCGCCTCTTGTACCGATTTCCTCCTGCACGCTGAAGCTGAACCAGCAGTCGTATTCCATATCGGAGCGGATAATGTCAATGAGCATTGCACATCCGGCTCTGTCATCAATGGCTTTTGATTCAATGAATCCGTTGCCGAACTCTCTGAAATCACTCTCAAAGTGAATTTCTTCACCGAGAGAAACGAGCTTCAGCGCTTCTTCCCTGTCGGAAGCACCGATATCAATATACATATCCTCAAGCTTGGGGATTTTGTCTTCGTCCTCTTTTTCAATCAGATGAATGGGCTTGATACCCAGTACACCGGGTATATCGTTTTCACCGATACGCACGTTACGGCCGATGATTACTCTGCTGTCAATTCCTCCGACCTTATCAAACTTGATAAAGCCGTTATTGTCTATGCCCGTAACGATGAGGCCCACCTCGTCCATGTGGGCGTCAAGCATTACCTTGTTTTTTGCGGCCTGTCTGCCTTTCTTAAAGCAGATTAAATTACCCAAAGGGTCAATACTGTATTCACAGAAGCCCTCGATTTTTGAAATTATATAATTTCTGACTGTGTCCTCACGGCCGGAAATACCGGGGAGGTTGCACAATTCCTTTAATGTTTCAAGCAAGGTGCTCGCTCCTCTCAATGATATATTCCGCCATAAGCTTTGCCGTACTTTCTATATCCGCAAGGTCAACCACCTCAACGGCGGTGTGCATATTGCGAATGGGGATTGAAAGCAGACCGGTTTTGATTCCGCCGCCTGCAATCTGAATGTCGTCACCGTTTGTACCGGTCCTTCCGCCCATTACTTCTTCCGAGGCGGGGATTTCCTTTTCCTTTGCAATCTGCATAAGCTTTTTACTCATTGTGTAGTCAAGAGCCGGAGCAAAGCCCACGAGAGTGCCTTTGCCGAGAGAAGCATATTTTTCAGAGGATACACCGGGAGCACTTGCGAAGCTTACGTCGCAGGCGATGGCTTCCTTTGATGAGGCGTTGAATGCACCTGCCGCGGCACCGCTTCCGCCGGTTTCCTCCTGAGCGGAAAACATAACCTCAATACCGCAAAGATTATCCTTGCCCTCAAGAAGCTGAAGGCATCTGAGAATAGCGGCTACACCTGCTCTGTCATCAACGGAGGGGGAGGCAATTCTGTTACCCAGCAGAGTGTCAAAGGGGGCAATGAATGTGATTCTGTCACCGGGAGCAATATATTTGAGTCCCTCTTCCTTTGACATACCGATATCAATGGTGATTTCGTCAAAGGGCAGGGCGTTTCCTTCATCCTTTGAACTTCTCAGGTGAGGAGGAACGCTGGTGATTACTCCGAAAATATCTTTTTTACCGTGAATAAGTACACGGGCAGCAGTAAGGACTCTGATATCCGAGCCCCCTGCCTTTGCGATTTTTACGAAGCCGTCATCGTCAATGGCGGTTACGATAAGACCTATCTGGTCAATATGAGCATCAAGGAGTATGGGGCTTTTGCCCTCTCTTACACCTATTACGTTGCCCAGAGCGTCTCTGTGAACGGGCATATATTTCTGAAGCATTTTTGCGGAAACCTCTGCGGCACCGTTTTCTGCACCGGAGGTCCCTTTAAGAGAGCAAAGCTCACGGAGCAGCTCTTCTACTTGAGTATATTCCATAATCAAAACCTCTGTCAGTCAATTACAAGAGTACCGCCGACGGGACGGATATTGAGAACGTAGCACGCTTTTTCACCGTAAACGGCACAGATTTTTTCCTTGAATTCATCAAGCATATCGTTGGGAACGAATGCCTGGATTGTGCCTGCGAAGCCGCCGCCGTGAACTCTCCATGCGCCTTTATCCTTGAGGATGTCGCCGCAGATTGCAAGAGCAACGGAAACCGCCTGGTTAAGGGGATATTTGCAGGTGAATACGTTTTGATTATACATATATGATGAATATCCGCTTTCAATGATAAGTGACTTGAAGGCCTCAAAATCACCGCTTTCAAGAGCGAATGCCTGCTTATCTACTCTTTCGTTTTCGTTGAAGAAATGCTTTGCGCGGAGAACGGCTCTGTCGTTGACCTGATTTCTTACCTTTGAAATGTTGGCTTCAAATTCATTTCTGTCAACGTCACGAAGAACCTTTTTGCCGAATACTGCCGCCGCTTTTTCCATTTCGCCTCTGACTGCCGCATATTCATCCGTAAGGTCAGAATGGTTTGCGCCGGAGTCAATAATACAAAGGGAGTGACCGCAGGATACAAAGTCAAAGTCCACCTTCTCTATGATGGGTGCGGAGGGGTCTTTGAAATCAATCTTAACGAAGCCGCCTACGGAGCACGCCATCTGGTCCATAAGTCCGCAGGGCTTACCGAAGAATTTATTTTCCGCATACTGGGCAATCTGTGCTATTTCTACCGCACTTACCTTGCCGTCGTTGTAAAACTCGTTGAGCATTGTGCCTACAAGCACTTCAAAAGCGGCAGATGATGAAAGACCCGAGCCGCTGATAACGTCGGATGCGGTTGCGGCATTGAATCCGCCGATATTGTAGCCCCTCTCGCTGAAAGCGGCACAAACGCCTCTTACAAGGGAAGCTGAATGACTTGTTTCTTCATCCTGAGGAACGAGAACCGAAAGGTCGATAACGTCCATTCCGTAGCCCTCGGATTTTACTCTGACGATGTTTTCGTCATTTTTTGAAGCAAATGCGATTGCATCAAGGTCAACGCCTGCCGCAAGCACCTTGCCGTGATTGTGGTCGGTATGATTACCGCCGACTTCCGTTCTGCCGGGTGCGCTGAAAACGGCGACTTCCGCGCCCTCTCCGTATATTTCGTCAAATTCACCCGATACACGGATATATCTTTCCTTCTGAGCGGAAATATCGGATTTTTTGTAAAGCTTTGCAAAAGCGCAATCGTAATTGCCTGCCGCTATATTTTCCCTGAGTTTACTGTTTTTAATCATTGTCAATCGCTTCCTTTGTTTCAGTTACGTCCGTTTCCTTTACGGCTTCGGCGGCTTCTGCCTCTTGCTGTGTCTGAATACGGGTAGCTTTCTTTTTTTTGTAAATATGTGCGAATTTTTCAATCAACGTCCATACACCGTTGGCGCTGAGCATCGTAAGTCCCGATAACAGAGTGATTATCATTATCGGCACAAGGAAGCCCAGTGACAGAGGGTCGAATATGTTACGGCCTGCATAGGTGAATGAAATGATTCTGGGTAAGAATCCCACCAGAGAAAGCCCAAGATACTTAAAAAAACCAAATCTGAAGGAGCCGTAAATTGATGATACCGTATTGAGAGGCATGATGGGAATAAGCCGCATTGCCAGCAGAGTGTACGGATTTCCTTTTCCGCCGGAATCAATGATACTGCGGAAACGGTCGTTTTTACTTATGAATTTCCAGGTTATGGGGGCTCCGAATTTATATCCCATACCGTATTTGATGGAGAATTGCAGTATTGTACCCAAAATGTTTACGGGAATGGAAAATTTCATGGGAAGAACGGCACCTGTGATAAAGAATACGGTGGAGGTGGTATAAATGGGGAAGAAGCACTTGACTATATAAAGAGCCATAATCGCAAGGAAAAATCCCCAGGACATATTTAAGTCAAGAATCTTATCTTCAAGGTCAAAAAGATATTTCTGAACATCCTTATACCATACCCACAGGTTATCGTATCTGAGGGAAAGAATCAAAGCTTCGGTAACAAATGACATAAGTATCAGTATAAGTCCCGCAAACAGCAGGAGCTTCTTTTGCTTTTTTCGTTTGCTTTTTGCCAATTTGATTCCTCCTTTCAGACGGATTGTAAAACACAAATACACTTTATTTTATAATAAAATAAAGAATAAATCAATATTTTTTTGAAAAGGGGTGCAATCGGCGGAAAATTATGGTATAGTATCAAGGACAAAATTACGGAGTGATTGGCTTGAAATATAAACTGATTGCCGTTGATATGGACGGCACTTTGCTCAAAAATAACGGTGAAATAAGTGAAGAAACTCTGTCCGCAATACAGGATATCTGCGACAGAGGAATCAAATTTGTGGTATCCTCGGGAAGACCCGTACCGGGAATCAGAAAATATGATTTCCTTAACGGTATTGATTCCTCCGCAATCGTTTACAACGGAGGAAAAATCATTGATCTTAAAACCGATAAGGTGCTGTTTTCTCAGGGACTTTATCCCGATGACGGAAGGAAAATCCTTGCCCTCGGTGATAATCTGGGTACCACAATGTGTATTTGGTCGGACGAAAAATTATATTGCAACGTTCTGAATGAAAGAACGGAAAAATATAAACGGAATTCGGGACTTGAGCCCATACAGGTAAATGCGACTGATTACGAGGCCCTTATTTCTCAGGGAATTGCAAAAATCCTCTGGTATGATGAGATAGACAGAGTACAGCAGTTCATTAAGATAATGGGTAAAGAAAGCTTTGAATCCGTTTCCTGCTTTACCTCAAATCCCGCCTATCTTGAAATCAGCAACGCTTTGGTGTCAAAGGCAAAGGCAATGGAAAAGCTGGGAGAAATTTACGGCATTGACAGAGAAGAAATGGTGGCCGTAGGTGACGGAGAAAACGACCTGAGCATGATTGAATATGCGGGGCTGGGAGTCGCCATGGCAAATGCTTCGGACAAAGTGAAATCAAAGGCAGACTATATCACCGCATCAAATGAAGATGAAGGTGTGGCAAAGGTACTTTATAAATTCTTTTCGGGAAAGGAAGATACAAATGAAAACAGTAGTAATTGACGGCTATGCGGAAAATCCCGGCGATCTTTCATGGGACTGGCTCGGTGAATACGGCGAGTATGCGGTTTATGACCGCACGGAGGAAGACCGCGTGCTTGAAAGAGCCGACGGATACGATATGATAATCGCAAATAAGACACCCCTCACCCGTGAAACACTTTCAAAGCTGAAAGAACTTAAATACATAGGACTTCTCAGCACGGGCTTCAACATCGTTGACTGGGAATACTGCAAGGAGAAAGGAATCCCCGTATGCAACGTTCCCACCTATTCCACGGATGCTGTTGCTCAGTGTACCTTTGCCCATATTCTTGAGTTTACCAACCGTGTGGCAATTCATTCCGCTTCCGTTCATTCGGGCGCATGGTCAAGAAATCCCGATTTCTGTTTCCGCGAGGCACCTCTCTGGGAGCTTAAGGGAAAGACTATCGGCATTATCGGATTCGGTAAAATCGGAAAGGCAGTTGCGGATATTGCCTTTGCCTTCGGCATGAGGGTGCTTGCAAACACCAATCATCCCGCGCCCTACAAAGACGTTGAATTTACCGACAGAGATACGCTTGTTGCACAGTCCGATTTCATTACTCTGCATTGCCCTCTAAATCCGTCGACCAAGGGCATGGTAAATGCAGAATTTCTCGGTAAAATGAAAAAATCCGCCATGATTATCAACACCTCAAGAGGACCGGTTATTGACGAAACCGCTCTTGCGGATGCTCTTAAAAACGGCACTATTGCGGCGGCAGGCCTTGACGTTATGGAATTTGAACCGCCGAAAGCGGATAATCCTCTTTTCGGCCTTGATAACGTTACAATCACGCCTCATATTGCGTGGGCGGGATTTGAAACGAGAAGCCGTCTTATGGGAATAGTGAAAGAAAATATAGATGCATTTATTGCGGGTAATCCCGTAAACCTGGTGTATTGAGGGAATGAATATGAAGAAGACAGTAAAATCGGTAATATCACTTCTGCTTTGCGCAATAATGCTTTGCGGCATCTGTGTAAACGGATTTGCCGCAGAGGAAAAAACTGCATTCATCGCCGTCAGCGGAATGAATACGTTTCCTCTCTATGACAGCGAAAATAATAAGGTTTATCCTCTTTCAACCTCAACCATATTGGATATGGTGGGTAAGCTTCTGCCTCCCGTGATGAGCTATCTTGTAACAAAGGATGCGGATAAATTGGCAGATAAAATCTTTCCCGTGCTGAAGGACGTTTTCGGCGTAATCGCCTGCAATCCCGACGGCACCTCCGTCAAGGATATTCATACGGATACCTTTGCTTCCCTTGTGGGCGAAACCGCTTTTGAGGATGCAACAAAGGACGAGGAAGGCATCGTTAAAGCCGCTATGAAAAAATACGGTGCGAAAAACACGTTTTTCTTTAATTACGACTGGCGTCTTGACCCCCTTGATCACGCAGACGAGCTGAATCTGTTTATCAAAAAGGTAAGAGAGGAAACAAAGTGTGACCGTCTTGCTCTTGCCTGCTTCAGTATGGGTGGTACGGTTACTCTTGCGTATCTTGGTAAATACGGCAGTAAAGACGTTGACAGTGTTGAATTTTGCTCAACCGCTTTTCAGGGCACCTCCGTGGTGGGTGAGCTGTATAAGGGCGATATTGAGGTGAGTCTTGACGGACTTTTCAAGCGTCTTGCACAGCTTACGAGAAACGACACCCTTGAGCAGATTATATATTATATCAATGACGGTCTTAACAAAAACGGCTTTAATACAAAGATTTCCGATTGGGCGAATGACCTTGTCACATCCGTGAAGGACCGCCTTTACGGTGAGCTTCTCGTTCCCGTTTTCGGCTCAATGCCCGGAATGTGGGCAATGGCTCCCGAGGGCGATTACGAAGAGGATATGGCGTTTATGTTCCCCGACGGTGCCGATAAGAAGCTTCTTGAAAGAACGGAAACCTACCGTGAAATTCAGAAAAATGCAAAGAATATTATTGAGGAAGCAATGAAGGACACCAATATGTATATCTTTGCCCAGTATAATATGGCAGGTCTTCCCGTTACTCCTGCCGGCTCTCACGGAAATAACGACTACCTAATTGACTGTATTTATGCAAGCGGCGGAGCCACCTGCTCGCTTCTCGGTGAAACCCTCGGCGATGGATACACACAAAAGCTTTATCCCGAAAAGAATTATCTTTCTCCCGACGGTCAGATTGACGCTTCAACCTGCCTTCTTCCCGAGATTACCTGGTTTATCCGTGATATGGGACACGTGGATTATCCCATAGGCGGAGCTTCTGACTTTGTCTTTTATTTCGCATCCGAAAAGGAACAAAAAACCGTTTTTGACTGTGATTATCCCCAGTTTCTCAAATACAGCAACGGCAGTAAAACGCTTACACCCGTAACAGGTGAGGAAAGCAATAATATCACCGCGAAAATTCTTTCGTTCTTCTATAATATCCGCAATTTCTTCTATGAGTTTTTTGCAAAGCTTAAAGGAATTTTCTCATTCTGAACCGAATAAAAACAGCCCGCGAGTCATTAGTCACGGGTGCATAAGGATAAGGGATTTGGTGTAGTCCGAAAAGGGCTGCTCCTTTTCCTTTGACGGACTTTTCCGGCATTCTGCTCAGCTTCGGCAAGTTGCTTTTCTGCGTGGGTGATTGCTTTTTTTAGGAACGCTGTTCTGCTTCAAAGTATGAAGTCATCGTCATAAAAAGAAGATAATCGGTTATAGACCGTAAAATGCAAAAAAGCCCCACCCGGAGCCAAGAAAATTCTTGATTTGGGGGGGGAGTATTGCCCTGATAATCGACTTTTTTGTTAAATATATTGCAATTCCCACTTTGATTTGATATATTTTACAACGTATAAGTACACACAGAAAGAGGTAAATCACAATGAAAAAAACATTATCATTTATCCTTGCACTTGTTATGCTGCTTGGATGCATGAGCGTCACCGCTTTTGCGGCAGAACCCACAAAGGTAGTATGGGACGAAAGTGAAATACATGTTATACATTGTCGCAAAGGTGCCTTCGGTGAAATGACCATAATAAACAACACGCTTAAAGGTATTACGGTAGAATGCGTGCCTTATGCAGATGATACAGGATGGGGGGGGAAAGTTTTAGACTTGCGGGAAGGCGGTACCGTTACTTTCACATCCTCTGTCGGAGCAATCTCCAAAATCGAGATAACTGCAGAAATTATAAATTCCAAGTCAGTAGAGCTTGGAAACTGTCCCGGCTGGAGTGTTAATCAAGATCGGACCAAACTGACATGGCAAGGTGAACCTGCCGAGACAGTAACATTAACGGCAGGAGAAAATACTGGCGTGGTTATGATGTCGCAGGTCGTATTCACAATTGGCGAAGAAGATACCGAAGAAGACACATTCCTCACCTCTTTCACTCTGAATAAAAAATATTATCATACATACACCGGTATAAATCTGCCCTGCGCTAATGAAACGCTTACCTTTACCATTTCTCCCATTACGGCAAATGCCCCTGCCTTTGCGAATAACGGCGTTGTTTCCATGACCGTTACAGCCGATGAGGACGTGGGCTCTGCGGAGATTGCACTGCCTACCGTGACCGCCGCCGGCGAATACTGGTACACCCTCAAGGAAAATGCAGGTAATACCGCAGGTGTTACCTATAACGGCAACACCTACTATCTGCACCTGATAACTGATTGTAAGTCCGGCGAATACGGTGTCGTTTCCGCACAGCTCCATACCACGGCACCCAAAGCTGACGGTACATACCAATATGATGATGAGAAAATCGCATATATTTCCAACACCTGTGCGGCAGGAGAACTGACAATTTATCAGGAAACGCTTGTAAACGGTGAGCATGACAGCGATGATGAGTTCACCGCAACCGTTACTTTCACGCTTCCCGAAGGCACCGTCTTTTCAAATAATATCAGCTACGGAAACCTTAGTTGGAATGAAACCATTACTCCCGACGATTGGGCAAACGGCTCTGTTACGGTCGATTTCGACATGAAGGACGGCGAATATGTTATTTTTACGGGTCTTCCCGACGGCACGACCTACACAATAAAGCAGAAGACCGACGCTTCTGCTATGGGTTATGGCGAGGCAACTTATACACTTGACAATCCCGATGAGACCGGCGACAGTGCAGACAGCAACGGAGTAGCCGGTACGATCGGCGATAATTCCGATACCGTAACCATCAGTAATGAAAAGAACATTCCCATTGACGTGGGCGTGATGCTGGAAAACGGTGCGTTCATTGTACTGGCTCTCGGCGCTCTTGCTCTCGGTGCATGGCTCGTTCTCTCCAAGAGAAAAGAACGTGCCTATGATGCGGAGTAAGCAATTGCTATGACTGAAAAATATTTTGATGAAATAAAGCAGTGGCTTCAATCTGTAAGCTTTAAGCGGGCAAAATTCGGCGGTGTGGATGAGGCGGATGTCTGGAAAAAGATAGATGAACTGAACAGTCTTTATGAAAAGGCCCTCATCGCCGCTGTGGCGGAAAGCGCATCCGGGAGTACTGAAATAAGCGATGCTCCCGCCGATGCAGGACAGGACGGTGTTTCAGAATGAATACCACCCTGTCACCGCTGTTGCCGCTGAAAGAAACCATTGCAGAGCGCAGGAAGCCAGCAATCAGCCGCAGAGAGGATGTCGCGTTTCTGCGCAGTACGGTTGCAACGGTGCTTTTTGTTGCCATTGTTTTGACACTGTTTTGTGTATTCTTCGGTTTTCATATCGTTAAGGGAAGCGATATGTTTCCGAGTCTTGCCGACGGAGATTTAGCGCTCTGTTACAGAACAAATGATTTCAAAAAGAATGATATCGTGTTCTACGAAGCAGACGGTGAGACGCACTGCGGGCGTGTGGTCGCCAAGGGCGGCGACAAAATCCGAATCAGCGAGGGCGGCACATTTACCGTCAACGGCACCGTGCAGGAAAGCGAAATCATTTATCCCACTTATCCGCGGACATTCGACGGAGACTATTCGGCAGAGGTGCCGGAGGGCATGGTGTTTATCCTCGGAGATTTCCGAACAGAAGCCAAAGACAGCCGTGACTGCGGATTTATCTCCGTTGATGACATCGGCAAAAAAGTGATTACAATAATCAGACACAGAAAATTCTAATGAAAGTCGGTGATACAGTTGCGGTCCCTTCTGAAACCAATCAATATTGCAGTTAAGACCATTGTGTCAATTTTGGCTGCCGCGTCCCTGCTGTTCTCCGGCTATATGATCTGGGATAACCATCAGGTGTACGCAGCGGCTGAAAACGTGCTGCTTGCCGAAGATGATGACAGTTTGAGTTTTGAGGAGCTTCTTAAAATCAATCCCGATGTAAAGCTGTGGCTCAAGCTTGACGGCACGGAAATTGACGCACCTGTTGCACAGGGCAAGGATAATTATTATTACCTGAACAGGGACGTGCTCTGTAAGTCATCTATGGCGGGTGCGTTGTTCCTTGATGCGAGAAATGCGGGAGACTTTTCCGACATTTACAACATCATTTACGGGCATCATATGAAAGGCAGTCTGATGTTCGGCGATCTTGACCTGTATTTGGAAAAGGATTTCTTTGACAAAAACACAACGGGAACAATTCTGCTCCCCGACACCACGAAGAAGTTCGAGACGGTCGCCGTAATGAAAGTACTTGACAGCACAAAAGAGATTTTTAAGCCGTCTGTTTATACGGATAATCTTTCGGTGCTGTGTACATTTATTGAGAATAATGCCATCCATATTTCCGCCGATGCACTTGCAAAGCTGAAAGCTGATTCTGACAGTTATCAGGTGACAGCACTCGTTACCTGTACCGACGGAAGCACCGGTACCCGACTTGTTCTGCTTGTTATGACGGAATATGAAAAGCCGGATAAACCGATAAAGCCCGTCAATCCCGATGATCCCG
>JAKSQQ010000031.1 GCA_024404015.1 Clostridia bacterium | reverse complement strand
CCGTTGATAAAGCCCTCATCGGATACGGGCTGCATATAGTCGGGCTTGAATTCTCTTTCGTCACCTACGGTTATGCCATCAAATACATCCTTTGCGGATTTACCGCTGAAAAGTACCTTGCCGCCCTTTGAAACATATTCTCTCAGCTTTGCTTTAAGTTCACCGTCACAGTAAACCTCATCGGGAAGCAGGAGCAATTTATATGAGCCGAAATCGCAGTATCTGTCAATAAAATCATAGAGGTATTTCTTTTCAAGCAGAGTACGGTTAGCACCTACGTCGCTGATACTGTTCTTGCCCTCTCTCTCTTTGGTGGAAGCGGCTGAAAGCACACCTATATCGGATATTGCCTTAACGTCATTGCACCAGGGTTCCTTTTTCTCAACAAGAGAATATGCTTTTCCGATAAGGGAATAGGTGGATTTATTCAGCTTTCCCGAGGGATGAAGCTGGTCACCGACGGAACATTTTGCACCGAGTGCTATTGAAAGAGAGGTTTCGTATATGAGTGCATTGGGATGCTTGAAACCGCCGAATTCGCCCCACGTGGTATGAAATTTGCCGGTCATTCCGATATATTCCTTGCCCAGATTACGGCAGTAAGCCGCCGACATGGGAAAATGGTCATAACCCCAGCCGCCTGTGGGCAGACTTTCAAGCTCAAGGTGGTCGTCATAACCTGCCATATCCCTTCGGCCCATGGGAATGTTGCCTGCATTATGGAAAATAACCGTGTCGCTGTTGTATTTTCTTACGGCCTTTTCAACCCGCTTACAGTAGTTTGCGTAAACACGCTTTGCCCATTCTCTGACGTCAGCGGTGTCGTGAGGATTAAGTCCCGCCTCTCTCATATCCTGCAGACATTTGTTGCAGTAGCAAATTCTTTCGTCACAGATATCGAGAAAAACCTCGGTAGGATTAAATAACCTCATGACCTCCTCTGTATGACTGATAAGCTTGTCAAGGTAGGGAGTATTAAAGCAGAAAAGGTGATAACCGGCTCCGGTGAGGAAATCGGATGAGGCATTCGGTGCATTTTTGCAAAGCCATTCCGGGTGAAGCACCGCCTCTTTTTCGTCAAAACCCGCTGAGATATATACGGGAGCTCTGACTCCCGCCTCTTTACACGCTTCAAGCTGCTGACCCAAAAGATTAAAATCAAGACCCGGGTGCATCTCGTTGATCTCTGAGGGATAAAAAGAATACCCGTGATGTCCCTTTGCAAAGAGGGTAATGGAATTAACGTGACCGAGAGCAAGGGTACGCTTGAATTCTTCCTTGTCAAAGTCGGAACCGATGTTATCAATTAAACCCGAGGTGTGAAAATCAAGATGAATCTGTCTGAAGGGGACTTTATCCATATCTGTTTTTCCTTTCAATAATATGAAAATATGATACAGCAAATATTTGTCGAAATCAACCGAAAAACAAAAAAGACACGGCGTAAACCGTGTCTTATATATTTCAGTTGCCAAAGCCGAAGCTTCGGATATATAAAATCGGCAAAGCCGATGTTGTCTTAGGGTGAGTCTCAGTTCATTGTGTAGAGACTCTTGAGCTCAAAGACCTTTATAAGTCTTTCAAATGAAAAGAACTTTGTGTGGCTGATTTCTTCAAAAAGCTGTTCTTCCATTTCTCTGATGATCTCACGTTCAGCTATCATTGTATTTCTCCTTTCGTGTTTTTACATTGGGTATTATATCACCGAATTTCAATTTGTCAAGAGATTATGCACAAAAAGTTAAATTCAAAACTGTGCAATGTGCACAAAATTTTAATGTGAAGAATCTGTTGTCATATTTTACACAATGGAAGCGCTATGTCAAATGAATTTGTATACAATGACGGATAATATGAATATTCTTTGTACAAAATACACATATAATGTGTACCGACTTATGTCGGCACATAATGCGGCAGTTATTTTTGTGCAAATTTTAAGCCGCCGTAAGTGATTTACGGCGGCTGACTTATTTAAGGTATTATTATTTGCAGCTGTTTGCCAGCAGTTCAAGCTTACCTGCAAGGTAGGAATTCTGCATCATGGAAAGATTGTTTGCAAAGAGAACGTCAACATTTCCGCTTGCGGGAACAAGCTCTCTGATATTGCCTGAATAGTAGCGGTAGTCGATTACGTAAACCGTACTGTAATTATCCGCAATAAAAGGAACGAGGGCGTTGCCGAAGGATTCTTTGATGATAATGCAGGTTGAACCGTCGGTAACGGCAGTGTTTTTGATTTCGGTATAGGGATTATCCGCGCCTGCAAAGGTACTGTATTTGAGGGAGGCGTCATAGCTGTTGACGTTGTTGACGATGGGCCATTCAAATACCTTGCCGCTGCTTTCGGTGACGGTCATGGTGATTGAATTGTTATTTACGGGATAGTAGGCGATGACCTTGTCGGGATTATTCTTGAGTTCTGCGGATTTTGACTTTGTGTAGAATTCACCCAGGAATCCGTCAAATTCAACGGTCTGATAATTTCCGATGGGAGCCGCTGTCTTACCCTTTGCCTTCATAAATTGACCGTAAGCATAATATGCGCCCAGACCTGTCCAATGGTGGTCGGTACGGAAGTAGATGTATTCGTTGCGGTGTGCCATAAGAGTATCATAAATATTGATATGGGTTGTTTCGGTGCCGATTAAATCATTGATTTTTTTGATTGAGCCGGACTGGTCTCCGTTCTGCACTCTGTCGGCGTAGTTATCGGGGAGAGTGATTGACGAGGAGAGGGGAATGAGCATATTATATACCTTTACGTTGGAGGGCATTGCGGCAGATACCTTTTTAACTGCCGAAGCGTATCTCTGTGCAATTTCGGCATTGTAATACCAGCATTCATAGCAAGCGTCACCGATTCTTACGATACCGCCAAGATCCTTCAGTTCACCCGTTGCGGTAACCGAAGGGGGAGTGACCGTAGTATCCTCTGCGGTTATACCGGGATTATTTTCTCCGCTGTCTGCCTTGCCTTCCTTGTCGATTCCGCTTATTACGTCGGCAACGGCTGCCTTGGCTTTGTCTTCATCTTCGGAAACGCAGAGAACTACAAGATTTTCGGAGCATTCGATAACCGCACCCTCAAGCTTTTCGGCTTCTTCGGGCTTGTATTTTGCACTGTCTTCCTTCATGTCGCCGATATAGGTGTTGACGGCAAAGTCAAGATTTCTTGCACTTTGGTCGTCTTCGCAAACAAAAACACCTGCCATGTCTGCCGTACCGTCATCCGATGACAAAAAGGCGAAATTATCGGGAATGTCGGAATTAAAGATGATGGACGTATAATCCTTGTCCCTTGATGTGAGGGATGCGGAAATGCCGCTGTTTGCAACGAGGGCATCTGCCGCTTCAGCTGCGGTGGCGTAAGCTTCGTTGACATTGTCCTTACCGCAGGAAGCAAGTGAGAACAGCATCAGTACCGCGAGAGCAAGACATAAAATCTTTTTTGTGATGAGTGAGCAACTTTTCATTTTACATACCTCTTATCCGATAGATATCTTCCTCATTCTATAACATAAGATAAATAAAATCAACAAAAAAGTGTTTTTTTTGCAACAAATTTCCGATTTCGGGATACTGATATATGAAAAGCCAAAAAAACGGAAATTAAACCCGGGGAGGCGTAATTATGACGGTAATTTCAGCAGTATCTCTTATAGTATTAACCTTCGGAGCCGGTTGGTTTGCAATCAAAAAAACAGAGAGTATTATTCCTTAATATATATGTAACCGAAACTCATTTTTATCCTTTCTTTATGACGCGGGAAGTCGGAACGGCAACGTTCCGACTTCCTGTATTTATACCATTCTTTTTGCGATTTTGCTCTGTATTGCTTTGACCGATTTGCATTTTATAAAGCTGAATGCCATTGATGCACCCGAGGTGGTTTGAATAAACATATCCGTATCAAGATGAATATAACCCGGTGTTTCGATTGTCATTTCACATATGTGATTATAGGGAATCGTGGTGATTATTTTTTTCTTTCCCGTAATGCCCATTACGTCAATGGAAACCATTCTTACGTCGGTAAAGATTACAAGGTCACGCAGTCCCTTGAAACAGCCGATTACTTCCTCTTCCGCAAAAAGCTCGTTGAATTGCTCCGGCAGTTCCGTTTCAATAAGAGGCACGGTTTTTTCTCTGTCTTTTTCTTTTGCAGCCATTGAACATACTCCCTTCGAAAAAATTATGGATTTATATTAACATAGTAATTGATAAAAAACAACAGTGATGTTATAATGTTTGAAAATTATATCCGGAAGGAAGTAATAATAATGAAAAAACCCACCATGGGAATCCAGCTTTACACTCTCAGAGACTATATTAAGACCGCTGAAGACTTTGATAAGACACTTGCCCGTCTTAAGAAAATGGGCGTAAAGGACGTTCAGATTTCCGGTATCGGTGATATTCCCGCCGAGACACAGAAGGAAATCCTTGATAAGTATGATATGAAGGTCTGCGTTACTCATAAGCCCATTGAAAGAATGGATAACGATATTGATGCCCTCATGGCAGAGCATAAGATTATCGGATGTGACGCCATCGGTATCGGCTCTGCACCGAGCGAATCAAGAGGCAACGTTAAGAGAGTAACCGAATTCATTGAGCATGCGGAAAAAATCGGTGCGAAGATGAAGGAAAACGGCTTCACCTTCAATTATCATAACCATGCCTTTGAATATTTCCGCCTTGACGACTCCAAGCACACAATGATGGATTACCTTATCAACAATACGGATAAGGATCTCTTTAATTTTATTCCCGACGTGGGCTGGATGCATTTTGCGCAGCAGAATCCCGCAGAGGAGCTCAGACGCCTTGCCGGCAGAGTTAAGGTTATTCATTTCAAGGATTATATCTTTGATGAGGAAGACAGAAGAAAGTTTGTTCCTCTCGGTCAGGGACTTGTCAACCTTGAGGAATGCTACAAGGTTGCCTGCGAGCTTGAAATTCCCTATATCATGTATGAGCATGATGACAACTGGCCCGACGGCGATCCCTTCAAGGGATGCGAAATGTCTTGGGAATACATGATGAAACTTGATGCCTCCTATTCTGAATAATGGTAAAGCTGATTGCACTTGATATGGACGGAACGCTGATGTCTCCCGACCACGTTACCGTCAGCGAAGAAAACAGAAAGGCACTTAAGGAAGCCCACGATAAAGGAATAAAGATTTCCATTGCCACAGGCAGAACCCTTTCAATTATCGGAAACGTCTGTGAGCAGGTCCCGGAAACGGATTATATCATTTTTTCAAACGGTGCGGGCGTGTATGACCGCAGGGAAAATAAAGTGATATACGTAAATCCCATGAAGTGGGAATTCTGTGAGCCGATTATCAGATATCTGGACTCAAATCCTCTGATGACGGAGATTTATTGTGACGGAAAATCATATATGCGTTCCGATTCGGTGAAATATCTTGACCCCAAGCTTTATCCGGAGGAATTTCTTGATATGATTATCAAGGGAACGAATTTCTGCGGTGACGTATGCGACGAGCTGAAGGGAAAGGATATTGAAAAATTCACCATTCATTTCGGTGATGCGGCAACACTTATGAAGGTTAAGAATTATCTTGAGAATCTTGAAGGTATTGCCCTTACCGCCTCCTTTGAAGCAAGTCTTGAATTCACCGCCGCCTCCGCAGATAAGGGTAACGCCCTTGAGGGTATGTGCAGGATTCTCGGCATAGATGCCTCCAAGTGTGCCGCCTTCGGAGATGCGGATAACGACCTGCCCATGATAGAATTTTCCGGCTACGGCTTCGCTATGGGAAATGCAACCGAAAACGTGAAAAAGGCCGCAAAATACGTGACGAAAACCAATGGAGAAGACGGCGTGGCGGCAGGAATCAGAAATATAATATAAGCAATGAGGGATGGATTTATCCGTCCCTCTTTTTTTATGCTGAAAATTTCAAGCGATAAAAAATATTACGGTAAAATTGAATATTATCCAAAATTATTCGGATTGAATTGCCGAAATGGGGAAATATAGTAAATAATAGGGAGTTTAGCAAATTGCACCAAAATTATTGACTGCGTTTGTTTATTCTGCTAAAATACACTCCCGGAAACAACAATTACGGGTGACCGTTTGTATTATATTTTTTCCTCGGAGGCAATTATGAATATTTCAGCACTTCTTTCAAAAATCGATGAATTTGCCTGGGGCCCCTGGCTCCTTGTGATAATGGTGGGAACGGGAATTTATCTCACCGTCAGGACTAAATTTTTACAGTTTGACAAATTCGGCTATGCCATGAAAAATACGCTCGGTAAGATTACCTCAAAGCAGAAGGCGGGTATAGGAGAAATCACTCCCTTCCAGGCGGTGACCACCGCTCTTGCCGGTACCGTAGGTGTAGGCAGTGTGGCAGGCGCAACCGGTGCAATAGCAATCGGAGGCCCCGGTGCGGTTTTCTGGATGTGGGTCTCTGCTCTTTTCGGAATGGTAACGAAATATTTTGAGGTTACCCTTGCGGTAAGATTCCGTGAGAGAAACGAAAAGGGCGAGTGGGCAGGCGGTCCCATGTATTACATTAAAAACGGTCTTGGCAAAAAATGGAATTTCCTTGCAGTTTTCTTTTGTATCTTCGGCGGTCTTGCGTGTATCGGTACCGGCGGCATGACGCAGATAAATTCCATTGCAACTTCCGTTAATACCTTTATTGATTCCCTCAGCAATGGCTTTACAAAGGCCCATACAATCAGCTTTATGGGTCAGAAGGCACCGATTGTCAGCATTATTATCGGCGCTTCAATCGCAGTTCTTGTTGCTTTGATTCTTCTCGGCGGTGTCAAGAGAATCGGCTCCGTTACGGAAAAGCTTGTTCCTTTTATGGCTGTTGTTTACGTTGCCGCCTGTATCGCAGTAGTTGTGGGCAACGCCAATATTATCGGTGAAGTTTTCAGATGGATATTCGTCTGTGCCTTCAAGCCCAAAAGCGTTATGGGTGGTGCAGTGGGCTCCACTATGATGATTGCCATGTCAAAGGGCATCGGCAGAGGTGTTTTTTCAAATGAAGCGGGGCTGGGCTCCGCACCCATGGCTCACGCCACCACCTCTGAAAAGAATCCCGTCAAGCAGGGACTTTTCGGTATTTTTGAGGTGTTCATGGCAACCTTCGTAATCTGCACTCTCACCGCCCTTGTAGTTCTCAGCGGCATTTACAGACTTTACGGCAAGGGTGTTCATTTCAACTGGGGCAAGAATGCAGGCACCGAGCTTGTTTCCCGTGCATTCGGCACGGTTATCGGAGACCGTCTGGGCTCTGCTGTTGTTGCAGTAGGTATTGCACTTTTCGCTCTTTCCACAATTCTCGGCTGGGCTCTTTACGGCTCAAGATGCTGGGGCTTCCTTTTCGGAAAGAAAGCCGAAACCGCTTTTTACGTTGTTTTTGTTGCGGGCATCTTTTTCGGCTCTTTCCTTAAGCTTGACGTGGTATGGACTGTTTCCGATATTTTCAACGCATTTATGGCTCTTCCCAATCTTATTGCCGTTCTCGCTCTTTCACCTGTAGTTATCAAGCTTACAAAGGACCATTTCAGTCCCTCTTCAAGCGGAAGCATTGCAGTTCAGAGTCACAAGAAGGCAGGTTAAATCCGAGGCCAAAAATATACGGAGGCAGAAAGAATCTGCCTCTTTTTTCCTTAACGGCAACATTTTTGCACCGTTTTCAACACTTATAAGTGTTGAGATGTAACAATAATGGTTATTTTGTCACTTGCTCACATATACCATATATGGTATAATACCTACATATATGTGGCAAATATGCAATACATATTCAGAGGTACAGATGAAACCATTCTACAAAGTCAGAGAATTTGATACTGTCAGAGATATCGTCGATATGAGCGGTGAGCTTTTCGGCGACAGACCTGCGTTTGAGGTAAAAAAAGGAGACGACCATTTTTTTCTCAATTACACTCAATACAGAGATAAAATTAACTGTCTTTCAAATGCCCTTGTAAATGACGGAGCGGGGGATTTCAGAATTGCCGTTCTTGCCGATAACTGCTATGAGTACTGCATTACCTACATTTCCGTTGTCTGTTCCGGCTCCTGCATAGTTCCCATTGATAAGGAATTGCATCACCGTGACGTTGAGGGTATTTTGAAAGCGTCTGAAAGTAAATATATATTTGTTGACGAGGCACATATCTCAAATATCCCCGACAGCTTCAGGGATAAGCTTAAAATTATATGCTTTGACCGTAAGGAAGACAAGGGCGACGGTATTATTCCCTTTGCCGATTATCTTGAATCCGGCAGACAGTACGGCGAGCTTTACAGAACCGTGGAGCAGGACGTGAACAAACTCTGTGTGCTTCTTTTTACCTCCGGTACTACCGGTGTTTCAAAGGGTGTAATGCTCTGCCAAAGAAATTTCGTTTTTGAAATCAAGGCGGCAATGGGCGTGCTTAAAATCTACCCGGAGGATTGCGGTATTTCAATTCTTCCCTTCCATCACACCTTTGAAAGCTCAATCATTATTTTCTTTGCTCCATATTGCGGCGCAAAGGTGACCTTCTGTGACGGCTTTAAGTATGTTCTGCGTAATATGAAGGATTATAATCCCTCCGTATTCGTTGCGGTTCCCATGGTGCTTGAAATAGTTCATAAGCGTATTATCCGTGAAATAAAAAAGAAAAAGCACGGCGAATTGATGTTCAGAGTGGGTAAATCACTCTGCAAGGCGGCTTCAAAATTCCACATAGACCTTAAAAAAGTATTCTTTAAGGAAATTCAGCAGACCTTCGGCGGAAACATGAGAATGATTGTCTGCGGCGGCGCACCTATTGACCCTCAGATTATCAAGGACTTTGACGCTTTCGGTATTCAGGTCGTTTTCGGCTACGGCCTTACGGAATGCGCCCCTCTTGCTATTATCAATCATGACCGCTGCCGTACCACCGATTCAATCGGTGAACCCCTTCCCGGAGTTGATGCTAAAATAATCAACAAGGACGAAAACGGGGTAGGCGAAATCTGTGTTCGCGGCGGAATGGTAATGCTGGGCTATTTCAATAATCCCGAAGAAACCGCAAAGGTCATGGATGAGGATAACTTCTTCCATACCGGCGACCTGGGTTATGTGGATAACAAAGGCAGATATCACGTAACGGGACGCTGTAAAAACGTAATCGTAACCTCCAACGGAAAGAATATTTATCCCGAGGAGCTTGAATATCTGCTCGATTCCGAGCAGTTCGTCGCTTCATCAATGGTATACGGCAAAGAGGATTCATCCGGTGAGCTTTCCGTAAGAGCCCAGATTTATCCCGACTTTGAGGCAATCAAGGAGCAGTACGGCGCAGATTTTTCTCAGGAAGAAATCGAGAAGCTTATGAAAGCCGCTGTTAATAACGTAAACAGCGGAATTCCCTCCTTCAAGCGGGTAATGAAGGTTACGGTCAGAGATAAGGATTTTGTTCGTACCACGGCGCAGAAAATCAAGCGTAATGCAAACTGAATCAATAATAATAAAGCAGGAGTCATCACGGGATGGCTCCTGCTTCTGTTTATGATGATTATTACAAATTACAAAGTCCGTCAAGCTCGGCTTGAAGGGCGGCCAGGTCTTCGCGGATATTGATTTTCTGAGGACATTTCGTTTCGCAAAGACCGCATTTTACACAGTTCTTTGCTTTTTCTTCATCCTTAAAATCCGTCCAGCGCTTGACGGCGTTTTCTTTGTCACCGTAAACGTGATATTTATTCCATCTGTCAAAGTTTGCGGGAATGTTTACACCTGCAGGGCAGGGAAGACAATATCTGCAATCCGTGCAGGGATTCTTTTCTCTGCTGAGAAGTACCTTTGCAACCTTATTTACGAGTGCCTTTTCTTCCTCGTTGAGAGGAGAGAAATTGCTGAAGGTCTTGAGATTATCAAGCACCTGCTCTGGGGAGCTCATTCCGCTGAGAATCAGCTTGACGTTATCCAGTGAACCGCACCAGCGCATTGCCCAGGAGGCGGTGGAGGCATCGGGATTGTAATCCTTGTAGAGCTTGTCTACCTCGTCGGGAAGGCGTGCAAGAGTGCCGCCCTTGACGGGTTCCATGATGATTACGGGGATATCCAGCTTCTTTGTCAGCTCATAGCCCTTGAGTCCCGCCTGCTCTCTTTCGTCAATGTAATTGAGCTGTACCTGAACAAAGTCCCACTTTCTCGCGGTTATGATTTCTTCAAATACGTCATATTCATCGTGGAACGAAAAACCGAGATGACGGATTTTGCCCTCTTTTATTTTTTCTTCGCAGAAGGAAATAAGGTCAAGATTCTTTATCTGCTCCCAGCGTCCCTTGTCAACGGCGTGGAAAAGATAAAAATCAATGTACTCCGTCTGAAGCTTTTCAAGCTGTTCGTTAAAAATTCTTTCTGCATCCTCACGGGATTTGATTGCCCAGAGCGGCATTTTCGTGGCAAGGAAAAATGACTTTCTGTCGTATTTTTTCATTGCCTTGCCAAAGAAAAGCTCGCTTTTTCCGTCGTGATAGGGATAGGCGGTGTCAAAGTAATTTACGCCGTTTTTGTAGGCAATGTCCACCATTTTGCTTGAAAGCTCATAATCAATTTCGCCGTCTTTGGTGGGAAAACGCATTCCTCCGAAGCCAAGAAGAGAGACCTCTTCGTTAATTGTCTGAAATACTCTTTTTTCCATTTTCTTCCTCTTTACTGTTTATTCAGCCATTCGGTAAATGCCTCGGCATAATTTGTCTTGAAGCCCTCAACGCCGTAGGTCATGATTGCATTCCACCATTCGGGATAGTCCCCCAGATTGGAAAATACCTTAACACCCATTTCTCTGAGCATATTCACGTCTTCCTTTGTGAAATGAAGATCGTTGAGTCCTACCTCGTAAAGGTCGCTGTTCCTGATGAATTCCATTGTCTCGTCGTTGAGATATCTGATGTTTGCGCCTATTCTCAATCCCTCGGGTTTGCCGTGCATTCTGATGTAGGTCTGTATTTCACGGTTTATTCCCTTGTTGCCGGAAAATAGTATATATCTGCCGCAGTTCTTTGAATTGCGGAGTATTTCAAACATACGCACAACAAGTCCCGGGTCGCAGAATTCGATTTCTATGATAACATCTTCCGTTACCGTTTCAAACCACTTGTCAAATTCCTCAAAGGTCATAAGGTGAGCGACACGGTTTTCCGTTTTTCTGAACTGCTCAACCTGCTCATCCGTATACGTTCTTGCCGAGCCCTCGTTTTCCGAATAGGGAACAGGGGGGTCAAAGGGAAGAAGATGACCTGCATACGGAAGATCTACGGAGACAAGCTCTTTGACCGTCAGGTCGTTGATGTTTCTTTCGTCGACACCGCGTGTCATCCGTCTGAAGTTTTTGTCGTGAACAATCACAACCTCACCGTCTGACGAACGGTGTATATCAAGCTCAATGCCTTCACAGCCGTATTCAATGGCTGCTTCAAATGCGGGAAGGGTGTTTTCGGGACCGTACTGTACGAGACCTCTGTGTGCAAAACGCATAGGCCCGGAATAAGCAGGACTTTTTTTCATAAATTTCATTCCTTTCAACTTGATAATATCATTATAATCCCTCATATTCAAAAAGGCAAGATAATAAAAAGGACATCCCCTTGCGGAAGATGTCCTGTATGATTATGCTTCTTCGCTTTCTTCGACTTCAAGCTTGTCACAGTCATCCCAGGTAAGGTCTGCTTCGGGAGAAGCACCCTTCTTAACACGGATGATTTCAACAACCTTGATGATACCGCCGAAGCAGCAGATAAGACCGATGATAACCCAACCGTAAGCAATGTTTGCTTTGAGTGAGTAGCCGTCGGCTGCGCCGTAGATACCGCCGGACTGAATAAGTGAAACGATGTTCCAGATAAACAGACCTGAAAGGATAACGGGGCAGATGAATTTAAGGGAAATGTTCAGCCAGCCCTTGGGCATTCTGAATTTCTTTGTATTGCGATTAATCTGGTCAAGAATCTTATTTGTCTTGAAGAACCAGCCCAGTACGATGGATTCGAGAACGCCGGTAAGAACGAGTGAATAGCTGTTGATGAAGTTATCAACGATATCCAGAACGGCAAGTCCCGCACCGGTAACGAATACAAGACTTACTACGAAGTCAAAGATGCAGATTGCCCGGGTAACCTTCTTCTTATTGAAGCCGAATTTATCGGAGATTGCAGCGGAAACACCTTCAACGATTGAGAAGAGTGAGTCGATTGCAAGGGTGATAAGGCAGAAATAGAAGACGAATGCGAATGCCGCGTTAATCCAGGGAATATTGGTAAGACTTACGATTGCCTGGGGATAGATGATGAATGCGGTAGCTATACCGGAGGCAGACATATTATCAAGCATGCCTACGCCTGCCATTGTGGTAAACATAACGATACCTGCAAGTACGCTGACAAGCATATCGGAGAATGCGATAATCATTGCATCTGCGGCAATGTTTGAATCCTTCTTGAGGAATGAGCCGTATGCAACCATGATTGCCATTGCAACAGAGAGAGAATAGAATACCTGACCGATAGCGTCAACCCAGAGCGATGAATCGGAAAGTGCCGACCAGTCGGGAATGAAGAGCTTGGCAAGACCTGCTGCCGCACCGGGCATGGTGAAGCCCTTGATAGCAAGGACGAGAAGGCAGATGATGGGAAGAGTAACGGTGTATTTGACAACCTTGCCTACGCTTGTTGTACCGTTACGGATGCACCAGTATGCCGCACCCCAAGCTAAGATAAGGCAGATGAGAACGGGAACGGAAATTGTGGTGTAACCCGAGGTGGTACCTGTTGTTTTGATTGTTTCAGCCCACAGACTGCTGGCGGCCTCGGTGTTGCCCGTAAGACCTGCGAATTTCCATGAAAGGGCAAACATCAGAATTACCCATGCGAATACTGCCGCATAGTAAATCTCAATGAAGAATCCGTTGCCGACTGACATCCAGCCGATGAATTCCGACTTTTTGTTGATTACACGCATAGCACCCGAAGCTGCTTTTTTTGTGTGACGTCCGATTGCGATTTCAGCCATAAGAAGAGGAATACCGAGAGCAAGCATTGCAACAAGGTAAACCACCAGGAAAGCACCGCCGCCGTGTTTTGCCGCAAGTCCGGGGAAACGCCATGCGTTGCCGAGACCTACTGCCGAGCCGATTGCCGCAAGAATAAACGTCGAGCGGGAGACCCAAGTATCTCTTTTCATAATAACCCTCCAGAGTATATTTTTTTGAAAACACAAGTATAATATCATAGTATTTTTATAAAGTAAAGCGAAAATTTACCGAAAAGGTAATTTTTACGGAACATATTTTATTTTTCAATACAGAACTTTCTTTTTCTTGACAAACTATCTTTCATTTTCTATAATCAAAATATCAGTATGAGGCATCAGGTGAGATACATGAAACATAATACGGAATTTGTAAAAAGATTCATGGACAGAGTGGGCTTCCCCACGGAAGCACAGGCAGAATTCCTGCGAATAGAGGACCGCATTGACAGCGAGCCGGATTTTGCAAAGGATATGGATGCTCTCGTCAATGAATTTATGTTCCCCACAGCGGAAAATATCGGCAAATATCTTGACATTATTACCAATGAGCTGACAAAAAAATACGGTGAAAACGAATACACTCTTCATGAGGTGTTTTTGCTCAACTGCACGGAAATCCTTTACAACAGGTATATTGATGCAGGTATTCCCGAAAATATTTACTGGGATACTATGTGCGACCTTAAATATAAGCTGATGGAGTGCAAAGAGTGTGAGCACGTATGGGGCACCTTCGTTGCGGGCTGGAATGAGGGCTTTTTCAAAATGACAAGATTTGCCCTCGGCAGATTCCAGTATGAGCCCAATATCTTCACCCACGAGGGCGGTTATCTGACAAAATGCGGATATAAAATCGAAGAGGGAGAGAAAATACACGGATTTCACATTCCCTCCTCGGGAATCGGTCTTACGGACGAGGTGCGTCTTGATTCTTACAAAAAAGCTTATGAATTCTACAAGGATGAGCTTGAGGGAAAGCCCCTTGTACTGTGCTGCGGAAGCTGGCTTCTTTACCCGAAGCACAGAGAATTTCTGCCTCCCCACATGAATATTCTGAAATTCATGGATGATTTTGAAATCATTTCCGAGGGCATAGACGAATCCTTCCATAACGATTGGCGGCTTTTCGGCCATTGGACTGAATATCCTCTTGAGCAGTGGCCCGAGGATACCTCTTTCAGACGTGCTTACAAAAAGTGGCTTACGGATGGAAACAAAGCAGGAGACGGCTACGGCGTCATAGTTTTTGACGGCGAAAAAATACTCAGATAGTACATAAAAATATTTATCACAGATTGAATTTTCAGAAGGAATAATATGAAAAAAAGCAGATTACTCATCCATATAGCAGCAATGATTTGTATTTTTACCGTGCTTATGTGCTTTACTGCCTGCGGTAAAAAAGAAAATGACCAAAATGCAGAGGAGTCAACCGCTTCCGTTGCTACCACCACCGAAGTCAATCCTACAGAATCTTCTTCCGAAAAAGAGGATGAAGCAAATGAGAAATCAGAGGTTGCCGAAGAGGAAGAGCCGGAGCTTATCATGGGCGTAGTTCCCTTTGATTTCAGTAAGGTTGACCCCGATCCGTCAACCTGGAGCATGGAAGAAATTGTTAATTGCTATAAGTCCGGCATGGCAAAGGCAGATAGTGCAGATGCCATGACAGATATGGAATTTCAGCTTATCGGTGACCTTCCCGGTGCAGCGTCAATCCTTAAAAAGCCCGTTAACCTTGCAATGAAGTTGGGTGCCCAGCCCTATAACGCTCTTACAGGCGGATATTGGGACCTTGTACCCGAAGACCTTCAGAGAGCAGATGCCCATAAAGAGGGTAAATACGTGGTTATTAACCTTTATCCCAAGGTGCAGGTTGACGGCCCCAACGGCGATGAGCACGAGGGCTCCGTAGGACACGTGGTCAACGTTGTTCAGGGAATAGGCGATTTCATTGATTATGTTGAGAAAAACTACGGTATTCTTAATGCTTATTACGATGATGATAGCATAGTCCTCACTTATAAGGATTCATACGCAAAGAATATCAGAATAAACACCGAAACGGGAAAAATGGAAAGCGGTACCTGGGGCTATGATGTTTACATTTACCTTGACCATTGCGGAATCCTGGGCGTAAAATTTAATGATTTCAATACCGCAATCAGATGGAAATGCTGGTATCCCGTTGTTGATTAAATAAAAGACTGCAACGCTTTGAGTAAAGAAAACCCACCGAATCTTCTCGGTGGGTTATTTATTCCTCGTCTGATTTTATTGAATGATATATCGCTGACCGGGAGTTAACTATTGTAAAATCTGATAATATCCTCGTAAACCGCCGCTTTGTCGGTTTCGTTGATAACCTCGTGGCGCATGCCGGGATAGGTAATGGCAAATACCCGCTGATAGCCGATTTTATTAAGCAGACGGATGCTTTCGTTAAGACCGATGAAGGTGCCCCTGCATACGTCATTTTTTCCGTTGGCAGTCAGAATTGAAAGCTGAGGATTTTTTACCTTATAATTCTTCACCTTTTTCATAAGTGCATCGGCTTCAACAAGACAACCTACGGCGTTATTGGTATATTTACAGTTCTGAACAAGGGGATCGTTTCTGTATGCGGTCATGGTGTCCTTGTCTGCACATACCCAGATATCCACTCCCGAATTTGCAACAAAGGGAACCGGACCTTTGCGGGTATCTCCGCCGAAAACCTTGCTGTTAAGCTTTGTAATTGCTCTGCCGATTTCCGCAATGTGCATAGGAAACATAGTACCCGTCAGCACAAGTTTTTTGATTTCGTCATCGTGATTCTGAAGATAAAGTCTTGCGAGCATTGAGCCGTAGGAATGACCGAACATATAAAGGTCCTTTTCGGGATAGTTGAACTTGATATACTTTGTAATGGTATATTGGTCGTTCACTATTTTCATTGAGCTGTCAAAGTTGCCTAAAAAGTATTTATCGTTAACGGAATGACCGTGACCTCTGTTGTCGGAAACAAAGACGGCATAGCCCTGCTCGTTAAGAAATCTGCAAAAATGATAATATCTTTCCTTATGCTCCATAGCACCGTGAATTACCTGAATGACTGCCTTGGGGTTTTCTTTTTCAAATTCCGTTACCGACAGCTCAAGTCCGTCGTCTGCCGTGATATAAAATTCTTTCATAAATGAAACCCTCCCGTTATGTTTTTATTCAATCTGCCTTTGTGAAAAGGGGCCTTGTCATTTTCCTGTCGGGTGAAAATACTATTACTCTGTCACCGATAGCGTAGCCCTCAAGATTCTCATTTTTAAGGAATTTTTCAAATGAAGATGATTTGACGTCTTCATCACCGATTTCAAGTGTCGCATACCCTTTGTCAATGCTTTTGATTTGGGCATAGTCACAGAGATAGGGTTCTTTTTTCAGCTGACGGTTCATAATCAGGTTTATGATTATCAGTCCAATTATAATCACAAAGGGAAATACCCACGAAAACCTGTCAAAGAATATCAACAGTAATACCGCAATAAAGCAGGATGCAAGATAAAAGCAGGAAAAACCGATATAACAGTTTCTTCTGTATTTACCGAGACAGCCCTTTTCTGTCAGCTTTTTGTAACATTCATTATTGAACATATTATCACCTCTCAAATATTTTCTCATTCTGATTTTACTGCGATTCTATTATACAGTGTGAAAAATCAAATATCAATCACGAGTTGAGAAATATTGATAATTCAAAGCTCTGCTTATGTAATTGCATTTTGTTTCGAAAGTGATATAATGTGATTGTAAAACGATTATATAAATTTAGGAGATGCTTATATGAATGCGCCCGAAATCATCAGCTCAAATGCAGTTGCGGAAATACCTCCCCGTGAAAATAATCCCCGTAACAGCGAGGGGGATTTTGCTGTTCTGAAGGACGGCTCGATTTTGTTTGCATACAGCAGATATACGGGAAGCTCCTCCGAGGATGACGCACCCTGCGACATTGCGGGAATGATTTCCCGTGACGGAGGAAACAGCTTTGAGCCCCTTTCTTATCTGCTTGTAACCGCGGATGAGCACAATACACGGAATATTATGAGCGTGTCCTTCTGCCGGCTTGATAACGGTACGCTGTGCCTTTTTTATCTCTGCAAACGCGGGCCCCGCTCTGCTTATTATCTTCGCCGTGCTGTCGGTGACGAAACACGATTCGGCGAAGCGGAGCTGTGCATAGATTTCAACGAAAGCATTTATTATGTCGTAAATAACTGCCGTGTATGTAAACTGCCCGACGGTAAGCTTCTTATTCCTGCGGCAAGGCATAAAATAATCGGTAACAGCGGCGAATATTTTGCCACTTGCCGTATATTCGGCGGCGATGCTGAAGCAAAAAACTGGTATCCGCTTTCCCATATTATTGAAATGCCGAATCCCGGACACTCTGAAACGGGATTGCAGGAGCCGGGAATTTCAGTTCTCCCCGACGGAAAGCTTTACGGATATTTTCGCACGGACAGATGCTTCCAGTTTGAAAGCATTTCCGATGATAAGGGAAAAAGCTGGACAGCACCCATACCTTCGAGGTTTACCTCTCCCGATTCTCCTTTGCTCATATCAAGAAATCCCTACACGGGAATTTACTATGCACTCTGGAATCCCGTTCCGAAGTACAACGGCAGATACAAAGAAGAAAAATGGGTTCATGCGGGACGTTATCCCTTTGTAATGGCACAGAGTGAAAACGGAATTGACTTCTCCGATTTTACGGTGATAGAAGACGCTCCCGGTCATGGCTATTGCTACCCCGCAATATACTTCCTCGGTGAAAAGGAAATGCTTATGTCCTATTGCTGCGGCGGTCAGGAGGACGGTAAGTGCCTCGCAAGAACGAGAATCAGAAAAATCATTCTGGGTTGATAATAACCCCGATGCCGACGGAAACATCTGTCGGCGTTTTTACTTTTTCTCCCATGAAAGCCAAATCCGATTTTTATGAAATCACGCTAAATAATAAAAATAATCCCCTGAAATTATTGACGCATAGGAAAGTATCAATATTCTCAGGGGCTTTATCGTTTATTTTGGATTTTTATTTCGGTTTTACCTCAACCTTAGGAAGCAAATTGAAAAGACTTTTGAAGAATGCCATAAGCTTCTTGAAGAATCCGGCATTGCAGGTAATTTTGCCGCCGTCTTTGCTGAGTTCGTTTCCGTTAGAATCTTTCTGAACCTTGCCGTTTGCATCAATTACTTTTACGGTATAGTTGATAT
>JAKSQQ010000030.1 GCA_024404015.1 Clostridia bacterium | reverse complement strand
TGATTTTTTTGGAAACGGGCATGTAGCGGTTGTTTCTCATTATCATGAGCTGTTTTCCGTTTTTCTCTGCGGCTTCCTTCATTTTCATTGCTTCCTCAACGTTGATGGCATCGGGCTTTTCGCAGAAAACGTGCTTGCCCGCATTCAATGCGTCAACGGCAATGATTGAATGCAGATAGTTGGGAGTACAGATATCAACGTAATCTATGGATTCATCCTTGAGCAGTTCCCTGTAATCCGTATAGGTTTTTGCATCGTGATAGAAGGTCTTCTTTACAAATTCGGCTCTTTCGGGTCTGATGTCACAGACGGCGACAACCTTTACCCTCTTGTCAATGACATAAAAGGGTGTGTGGGCACCTTTCATAATACCGCCGCAGCCGATTATACCTACATTGAATTTTGCCATATTTATTTCCTCCCGTTCAAAAATGTATTTTTATGCACAAAAGCTTTTCATTGCTTCAAGGGTTTCCGAAAGCAGCTCGTCAAGCTCCCAGCCCAGCATTTCCGCGCCCGTTCTGATTACGTCTCTTGAACAGCCCGCCGCAAACGCCTTGTCCTTGAACTTCTTCTTTACGGATTTGAGCTCCATATCGCTGACACTTCCCGAAGGTCTCATCAGTGCCGCCGCACCGATAAGCCCCGTAAGCTCGTCAACGGCAAAAAGCACCTTCTCCATCTGATGCTCCGGCTTTACGTCACAGCAAAGGCCGTATCCGTGGGAGCCGACGGCATGGATAATTCTCTCGTCAATGCCTCTCTCTTTCATTATTGCCATTTCTTTGACACAATGCTCATCGGGATACATTTCAAAATCCAGGTCGTGGAGCAATCCCACGTTTGCCCAGAAATCCGCTTCATCACCGTAACCGAGTTTATTCGCAAACCACCTCATGGTGCCTTCTACAGTTTCGGCGTGTTTCAGATGAAACGGCTCTTTGTTGAATTCCGTAAGTAATGCGTACGCTTCGTCTCTTGTCATGATAATACCTCCCGGGTACGGATTTTCTCTTTCACTATATCACAAAAATCCTTATTTCTCAACATAATTTTGCACTCAAATGTTGCATATCGCAAAATAGTATGATATACTTTGCTTAATTATATATAATTAAGGGGAAACTATGCTCAAATTCAAGGAAAACGGTAAATTCGGCATTCTTCTTTTCGGTGACCTTCACGTAGGCACCGACTATGCCGATTCTCAGAGGTTCAGGGATATGCACAAGCTGATGACAGCCGCCCTGGATGAATACAAGCCCGACCTGTGCGTACTGTTGGGAGATATCACCACCACTTCAAAGGTAAAAGAAGACCCCGACGGTTATGCCGACGCCTTAAAGGCAATCTGCGGGCCCATCACTTCAAGAAATATCCCGGTTGCAGCCATTATGGGCAATCACGAACACGACCACGACTGCGACAGAGAAATACTTGACGTTTTCTCAGAGCTTGAAGGTATCACGATGCGCAGTGAAGGCGTAAAAGAAAAAGCGGACTACAAGGAGCTTATCTATTCCTCCGACGGAAAAACTCCCCTTGCCTGTCTGTGGTTTCTTGATTCAAATAACCTTTACGAGACCGATGATACCTCGGTTTACGATTTCGTTCACACCGACCAGATAAAGTGGTTTGAGGAAGAAAGCGAAAAATTAAAGAAGCTCAACGGCGGAAAGCCGATGCCGTCTTATATTTTCCAGCACATTCCCGTCCCGGAGGAATACCGTCTGCTGCGCAAGGCAAAATTCTTTGAGATTCCTTACAGCACAAGGGGCTTCAACACCCATGAGGGCACAAGATACGTCGGCGCGGACGGTACACAGGGATATGTCGGAGAGGGCCCCTGCTCACCTGATATCAACAACGGTCAGTTTGAAAGCTGGAAAAGGGTCGGCGGTGTCGCAGGCGCATTCTTCGGTCACGACCATCTGAACGATTTTTCCGGATACGTTGACAATATTTTCCTCGCTCAGCACAAGACAGCCGGCTTCGGTGCATATACGGACGGCTGCAGGAGCTGTGTAAGATACGTTCTGATAGATGAAAAGAATCCCTCAAAATTCACTCAGGAACTGAAACATTTTAAGGAATTCGGTCTTAAATGCGAGTGTCTCGGTCCCATATTCAAGAGAATTACCGACCGTCAAAGCACCAATATGCACATTGCGTCAAAGGTCGTCTGCGGTATTGCCGCGGCGGGCGCGGTAATTTACGGTGCATCAAAGCTGATTCGCAGATAATCCGAAAGGAAGCACACAGATATGAATATTATCATTGTCGGTCAGGGAAAATACGGAATGACCCTGACTCAACAGCTTGCAAATGAAAATCACGATATAGTCGTCGTTGATGTCAACAGCAATGCGGTAACCACGGCAGTTGATACCTATGACGTAATGGGTATCTGCGGCAACGGTGCCACGGTTGATATTCTCAAGGAGGCAGGTGCAAAAAAAGCAAAGCTGCTCATTGCCTGCACCGGCTCGGATGAGCTGAATATTCTCTGCTGTACCTTCGCCAAAGAGCTGGGTACGGAAAATACGGTTGCCAGAGTCCGCAATCCGGACTATGCCTCACAGAGCCAGTTCCTGCGTGAAAACATCGGCATCAATATGATAGTCAACCCCGAATATGAAACCGCAAACGAAATCTCGAGAATCATCCGTTTCCCCTCGGTTGCAAGTCTTGATTCCTTTGCGAGAGGCAAGGTTGAAATCGCAAGAATAGTCATTCATTCCGACAACCCCATAATCGGAATGCAGCTTTCCGATATACGTAAGAAATTCAAATCAAACATCATCATCTGCGCCGTTCAAAGAGGCAGTGACGTTCATATTCCCGACGGTAATTTCATCATTGAGAGAGACGACTCGCTGAGCATTACGGGTACCAGATCCGCTCTGTCATCATTCATGAAGCAGACGGGTGTATATAAGCACAAAATCAAGAACGTAATGATAATCGGCGGCGGCAGAATCGGATTTTATCTGAGTGAGCTGCTGTGTAACACGGGCAGAAACGTTAAACTCATAGAATACGACGAGGAACGCTGTCATCAGCTTACTAACGAGCTTTCCGACGTTACCGTAATCTGCGGTGACGGCACGAACCAGGATATACTTGAGGAGCAGGACATTGAAAACCAGGATGCTCTTGTTGCTCTGACCGGAATTGACGAGGAAAACCTTATCGTTTCCCTTTACGGTGAAATTCGCAACGTCAACAAGGTAATCGCCAAGGTTGACAGACACTCCTATTCCATCCTCAACAACATCGGTATTGAAACCCTGGTTTCACCTCAGCTTGTTGCAGGCACTCTTGTTACAAGATACGTCCGCGCCCTTGAGAACTCTGCCGATAACACCCATATTCAGACTCTTTATAAGCTCCTTGACGGAAAAATTGAAGCGGCGGAATTCATCGTTCCCCCCAACTGGGCTCACAATGAAGAAACCTTCAGAGACCTTAATTTCAAGCCGAATCTCATTATTGCCTGCATTATCAGAGGCAACCGAATCATATTCCCCGGCGGTGATGACAGTATCATAAGCGGAGACAGAGTAATCGTTGTTACCGCAGGCAGATATCTCAAAGAACTGCACGATATCTTCAAGTTGGGGTGATGCGGGATGAACAGAAGAAAAATTGCCTACGATTTAGGCGTAATCCTGATGACGGAAGCGGCACTTATGGTTCTTCCGCTCATCGTCCTGGTCATATACAAGGAATGGAGAATGCTTCCCTCCTTCATCATTCCCGTGGCGGCACTTATCGTTACGGGTAAAATCCTCGCCTGGAAAAAGCCCAAAAGAGAGAATATTTACGCCAAAGAGGGCTTTATGATAGTATCCCTGGCATGGACTCTTATGTCCACCTTCGGTGCTCTCCCCTTCGTCATAAGTAAAAGCATTGACAAAGGAAATTTCATTCGCAGCTTCGTTGACGCTTTTTTTGAAACCGTTTCCGGATTTACCACTACCGGTTCAACCGTTCTCGGTGAAATCGCAAGTCTTCCCAGATGCATTCTTTTCTGGCGTGCATTCACCCATTTCATCGGAGGTATGGGAATACTTGTATTCGTAATAGCCATCATGCCCAAAGCGGAGGGCTCCACAATCCACATCATGAGAGCCGAGGTTCCCGGTCCCACGGTAGGTAAGCTTGTGTCCAAAATCGGTGCTTCCGCAAGAATACTCTATGCCATTTACAGCGGAATGACCCTGCTGATGATGATAATGCTTCTTGCAGGCGGTATGCCGCTTTTCGACTCAATCACCAATGCCTTTGCCACTGCGGGTACCGGCGGATTCTGCTGTCTGAATAACAGTATCGAGGGTTACTACTCCGTTGCGGGCTGTAACGCGGTTTACTGCGAATGGGTAATCGGCGTATTCATGATGCTCTTCGGCATCAACTTCAATCTCTATTACTATCTGCTCATCAAGCAGGGTAAGCTGGTACTGAAGGATGAGGAACTGAAATGGTTTCTCGGCATCATTTTGGGTGCCACATTCATTATCACCACTGACCTAACCTTTGCAAGCGATATAGTCATTGACCTTCCCGATGCCGTAAGGCAGGCATTCTTCCAGGTCAACGCCTTCATTTCCACCACCGGCTTCTCATCGGTAAACTTTGATCTGTGGCCCACGGTTTCCAAGGCGGTGCTTGTATTTCTGATGTTCGTAGGCGGCTGCGGCGGCTCAACCGGCGGCGGTCTCAAGGTTGCACGTGTCATCATTCTCATTAAAAACAGCATCCGTTCAATCAAGAAGGCGGCAAATCCCAGAAGAGTTGAAACCGTAAGAGTCAACGGCAGACCCGTTGACGAGGACACCGTAACGGGTGTGCTCGGTTACTTCGGACTGTTCATGATTCTCGGAATCATTTCATTCTTCATCGTTTCAATAGACCCTTACACCGCAGACCTTACCACCGGATCAACTGCCGTATTCACCTGCCTTAACAACGTAGGCCCCGGCTTCAATCTGGTAGGTCCCACCGAAAATTTTGGCGAATTTTCCATTCTCTCCAAGTTAGTACTTTCTTTTGATATGCTGGCAGGAAGACTTGAACTGTTTCCCATGCTTCTTCTCTTCTCAAAAATCGGCAGCGGTAAAAAGAAATACTTATAAATGCGTCAGTTAAAATTCACCAATATAAGAAAGGACGACTCAGCATGGATTACAAAATGAAGCTCACCCAGGAACAGCAGGATATCCTGAACGGCTCCAAGGGTGAAACAATGGCAAAAATTATGAAGACCCTCGTTCTTTACGGCGATGCTTTTGAAGCAACCGAAATGGTCCCCGTAACAAGCGAAAAAGGTCACCTCGTAACCAGCTTCGGTCTTAAAGTAATGAAGCCCGTTCACGAGCTTATGCAGAAGCTTATCGACGAGGGTGCGATTTCCGCACAGAAATTCTCCGTTGACCCCAAACCTCTTGACCCCAACGTTCCCTCTGATTTTCTCAAGAATTTCGTATTCAACAAGTTTATGTACTCAGTACAGGATATGTACGACGTACAGCTTGAAAAGCTGGGGCTTATCGACAAGAAATCCTACACCTGCACCTGCTACATGGACGAGGTGGGAAACAAGCCCAACAAGGGTGAAATTCTTTCGTGGGCAGAGTCTTCGGCTGTAAACTATGCCAACTCCGTTCTCGGCGCACGCTGCAACAGAAACTCCGGTATCATTGAGCTTTTCGGCTCAATCGTCGGCTTCGTTCCTTATTTCGGACTTCTTACAGACGAAGGCCGTAAGGCAACCTGGAAAATTACCGTTAAGACCACAAAGAAGCCCGAGGCACAGATTCTCGGCTCCGCTATCGGTATGAAGGTACTGGAAGACGTTCCTTATATCGAAGGCATGAACGAATGGCTTGGTACAGAGCTTACGGATGACGTATGCGCTTATCTCAAGGATTTCGGTGCAGCCACCGCTTCAAACGGCGCAGTAGGTCTTTATCATATAGCAGGCCTTACTCCCGAAGCTGTTGAGCTTGGTGATTCTCTGCTTGCAGACGGTTACAAAGAATACGTTATTGACGATGCAGAGCTTCAGAGAGTTCAGGATAACTATCCCGTTATGTGGAAAGATAAGAATGCCAAGCCCGAGCTTTGCTTCGTAGGTTGTCCTCACCTTTCACTTGCTCAGCTTAACGAGTGGACAGATAACGTTGCAGCAGGTCTTAAGAAGAACGGTCTCAAGAAGGTTTCCGTTCCCACGGTATTCACCTGCGCTCCCGGTGTAAAGGAAGCATTTGAAAAGACAGAAGGTGCAAAGAAGCTTGCCGCAACCGGCGTTGTTCTCAGCTATATCTGTCCTCTTATGTATATGAATAATCCTCTCGCAAAGAAGATGGCGGTTATCACCAACTCCAACAAGCTCAGAACCTACACAACTGCACGTTACTACAGAAGCGAGCAGATTCTTGACATAATCACAAAGGAGGTAAAGTAAGATGAAACAGTTCAAAGGACGTCCCGTAGTAGCAGGTAAATGTACTGCTCCCGCTCTCGTTTCTCACAGCGGCTTCAATACTCTTGCTTCCTTCCAGGGTGCTCTCCAGTTCGGCGAGCTTCCCATTATCGGTAAAAAGTATAAGCATACCGAATGTGATGACCAGAATAACAAGGATCTTTACCAGAAGCCCATGCAGGATACGGCTCTCTGCCTTCCCCAGACCATCGGCTCAACAACCGGCGGTATGATTCTCTTCTGCGCAAAGAGTCTCGGCAAATGCCCCACCTGTCTTCTCTTCTCAGAGCATATTGACTCCCTTGCCTGTGCAGGCGCGGTTCTTGCGGCTAACTGGTGTGACGAGCCCCTCATCACCGTTGACTGTCTCGGTCAGGAATTCCTTGACTATGTAAAAGACGGTATGAAGATTACCGTTGACGAAGACGGTACCGTTACTGTTGACTGAAATTAAACACGGATGCTGCCGAAAACCGGCAGCACCCATAAAGCGGTGGAATATATGAAAGAATTACCCGTTCTCAAGACAAAAAATCTTGTGCTGTGCGCCGCACCTGCAGACGAGGTTGATATTGACACCATTAACGAGGATAATGCCATTTGGTATTATCCCTGGTATATTACTATCAAAAACCAGAGCAGTACCCTTATAGGTATTTTCCGTTTCAACGGTCCTCCCGTAAGAGGCACCGTTCTGCTCAGAGTAAAAGAGGATAGGGACTATATCAGCAGTGATATCGCAGAGGAAGCCCTCAAAGCAATCTGCGACTGGGCATTTGCGCAAAAGGACGTATATAAAATCAGAGTCCACCGTATTCCCGATGACAGACGTTATCACGAGCTTCTTGAAAAGTGCGGATTCGGTCCCGGGCCGGAGCCCTCACGCGCCGAAAAGAGAAAAACCCCCACCTCATGGACTCTTATCTATATGCTCATAGGTCTTTCCGTAGGCATGACCACAGGTATTTCCCTGGGCAGCTTTGTACTGGGAACGATACTGGGAGGTTGCGGAGGCATTGTACTCGGAATTCTGTTTGACCTTAGCGAAAGAAAGCACAGGTCACAGATTACCGGCGAAAAGGATGACGAATAAACGTCTTGTTTCATAGTAAAATCAAAGCAGGTTTCCTCACGGAAGCCTGCTTTATGTTTTATCTGAGTCCTTTGAAGGAAAGATAGGCGTCTTCAAATTCTTCCTTCTTTGAACGTCCTACCGCAATCACGCTGCCGTCCTTCATTGTAACTTCCATTCTGATATAGGAAACAACGTAGGCGAGATTTACGATATAGCTTTTATGACAGCGGACAAATGTATCCGTCAGCTGCTCCATGACCTTTTCAAGCAGTCCCGCCGCTTTGACGGTATTGCCGTCTGTCTTATGGATAATCAGATTTTTGCTCTCGTATTCAATATAGAGAATATCGTCAAGCTTGATTGTAAGGTCCATACCCCTTACCTTGCAGCTGAAAGTCCTGTTTTCGCTGTCTATTTTTTCATTTGCCGCATCAACGTACTTATAAAGCTTTTCCGGCTTTATGGGCTTGTCAATAAATCCGAAGGGCTGTACGGAAAAGAACACTTCTGAAACCATTTCGGGATAACCGGATATAAACACGGATTTAATCCCCGTAAGATTTGAGGAAAGATAATTTGCCACGTTGATTCCGCTCTCTTCACCGAGATTGATATCAATAAAAACAAGGTCAAATTTATTTCCCTCTTCAACCAGGCGGGTAACGTCTCCCGAGCAGGTGGCTTTTGAAACCTCATAGTCGGGATATTTATCAAGTATGAGCCGCTCAATACGGTCATTTATGATGCTCAGGTCGTCAACTACAAGTATTTTCATATCAATTATTTCTCATCGGGAATAAATGCATCGTGAACGGCTTCAACCGCCTTGTCAGCATCCTTGCTGTCAATAAGTACGGAGATTTTGATTTCGCTTGTGGAAATCATCTGGATATTGATATCGTTTTCAAAGAGTGCCTCAAACATCTTTGCCGCAACACCGGGATGGGTTTCCATACCTGCGCCTACGATTGAAACCTTGGTAACGGTTTCGGCATCAACTTCAATCTTGAGATTTGAGAGAACTTCAAGCTCCTGGAGAACCTCAACTGCAAGCTTGGCATTATCCTTTGAGGTTGTGAAGGTGATATCCTTGGTGTCGTTTCTGCCGACAGACTGAAGGATAATATCAATGTTAATGTTCTTTGAAGCAAGCTTACCGAAAATCTTATATGCAATACCGGGTACGTTGGGAACACCGATAATTGAAATTCTGGCAACGTTTGAATCTTTTGTTGCGCCTCTGACAAGCATTTTTTCCATTTTAACCGTCTCCTTAACAAATGTTCCGGGCTTTCTTTCAAGACTTGAAAGCACCTCTATGACTACGTTATATTTCTTTGCCATTTCAACGCTGCGGTTATTGAGAACCTGGGCACCCAGAGTAGCCAGCTCAAGCATTTCATCGTAGGTGATTTCATTGAGCTTTACTGCTTTTTTGACCTTACGGGGGTCTGCGGTATAAACGCCGTCAACGTCGGTGTAAATCTGACAGCGGTCCGCATGCATTGCCGCCGCAATGGCAACCGCGCTGGTATCGGAGCCGCCTCTGCCGAGAGTGGTAAGGTCGTCATACTTGTTGAGCCCCTGGAATCCGGCTACAACGACGATATTCTTTTTGCTCAATTCAAGAGAAATTCTCTCGGTATTGACCTTCTTTATTCTTGCGCTTCCGTAAACGGAATTCGTGCTGAAGCCCGCCTGCCAGCCCAGAAGTGAGCAGGCACGGTAACCCAGCTTTTCAATAGCCATTGCAAGAAGAGCGATTGAAATCTGCTCGCCGGATGCGAGAAGCATATCCATTTCTCTCTTTGAAGCGTCGGGATTGATTTCCTTTGCTTTTTCGATAAGGTCGTCGGTGGTGTCACCCTGTGCGGATACTACCACGACCACGTCGTTACCCTGCGCATAGGTATCTGTTACTATGCGGGCAACATTCATTACTCTTTCGGCATTGGCAACCGAGCTTCCGCCGAATTTCTGAACTATAAGTCCCATTGTTTTTTCCTCCGGTCAACTGATCAATAGTCTGTTACTCTGATGATGGATTTTGCTCCGCCCGAAAGTTCTGCTTTTTTGCAGACCTGCGCATAGGTCATTTCTTCCGTAATGAACGCATTGGCGGAAATATATTCAACGACGCCGAAAACGGTGTCAACCTTGGCTTTATCCGAATCGGTACATACGTAGAAACGGGAGACGGTTTCTTCAAAGGGAACAACGTAACCCTCCGATGCATCCTCCCAGCCGAGAGCTTTTCTCTCTTTAATATGCTGTGCACAGTCAATTATGTCCGCAACCACCGCGCTGGCTGTGGGAAGCTTGCCTGCCCCTCTGCCGTAGAAAACCACGTCACCGACTGCATTGCCTCTGACGAGAACGGCATTGAATACGTCACTTACGGAAGCAAGCTGACTGCCGTTTTTAATGATTGCGGGAGAAACCCAGGCGGTTATCCTGCCGTCATCAAGCTTCTTTGACGAGCCGATAAGCTTGATTACGCCGCCCCATTTCTTCACGTTTTCAACATCCTCTTCGGTGATACCGCGGATACCCTTGGTATAAACACTGTCGGGGTAAACGTGCTTGTTGAAGCAAAGGGAAGCAAGAATACAGATTTTACGGCAGGCATCAAGGCCTTCAACGTCGGCAGTAGGATCCTTTTCGGCATATCCCAACTGCTGAGCCGTTTTGAGCGCCTCCTCAAATGCCGCACCCTCCTCAATCATCTTGGTAAGGATGAAATTGGTAGTGCCGTTGAGAATGCCCGCAACCTCTTTGATTTCGTTTGATGCAAGGCACTGTGAAATGGGTCTGAGAACGGGAATGCCTCCTCCCACGCTTGCTTCAAAGAGGAAATTCACGTTATTCCTTTTTGCGGTTTCAAGAAGCTCAAAGCCCTTGGTGGCAACAAGCTCCTTATTTGAAGTGACAACGCTTTTGCCTGCTTCAAGACATGACGAAACAAATTTATATGCGGGATTTACGCCGCCCATTGTTTCAACAACGATTTTAACCTCTTCATCCTCAAGGATGGTATTGAAATCGTTGATTACAAGTGACTCGAATTCATCACCGGGAAAGGTCCTGAGGTCAAGAATATATTTCAGCTCAAGACCGTCACTCACACTGTTCTTTTTAATGTGAGCAAAATTCTGTTTTAATACGGCTGCAACGCCGGAACCGACTACTCCGTAGCCCATTATTGCAACTTTCATAACTCTCACCTTTCGGTCAATTCTAAAAAATTACAGTTTATAATATCACACATTTTCAGGATAATAAAGTAAAATTTCCGATTTTATGAATTTTTTTATAATTTTTATCTTATACAATTGTATTTTGACATATTATGGTGTAGTATTCTCATGTATAAATTCGAGGAGGTATTCCGAATGGAAAACCGCAGTCTTGTCCAGAGACGTAAGGAACGGCTTGTTCACATAACGTATTTCACCGTATTCATAACCATATACGTGCTTTTCATAAAGTACGCTCTTGCCATTACGGCTCCGTTTCTGGCGGCCTTTGTAATCGCCATGCTTCTTCAGAGGCCGATTAACTTTCTTTCAAATAAAATGCACGGAAAGGGAAAGAAACCTTTATCCTTTATTTTCGTTTCGCTGATTATCATCCTGCTTGCAGGCGTACTTGTACTGCTGGGATATCTTATCTCAAGCGAAATTTCCGACTTTATAAAATTCGTTGTTGCAAAGGGTAAAGAGATTCCCGGGTATATTTACGGGTTGAAGGACACCTTTGATAATTTGGTTTCAAAGCTTCCGGTCAAAGCCGAAATCGCCGTCAGAAACGTGGTAGACGGTATAGTTGAAAAATATGCAGACATCATTTCCGCAGAAAGTGCCTCCGCAGAAAGCTCGGCGGCTCTTAACAAAACGGGCTCCACGGTCATATCCATACTCAAGGTGCCTCTTCTGGGTATCTGGTCAACCGCAAAGCAGATTCCCGCCGTATTCACCGCAATTATCATCGGCATGATTTCCTGCTTCTTCCTGACAGCCGACTATGACGGATTCGTCAGCATGATTAAAAATACCCTCACAAAAGAGGGCGGCGACAATCTTTCAAGAGCAAAGAACGTCATAATAAACGTATTCGGCAAATGGCTCAAATCCTATGTGATGATTCTTTTCATCACCTTTTGTGAAATGGCACTGGGTCTTCTGATTCTCAAGTGGACCGGAATTTACGTAACGGATTACATTTTCGTTATTGCCCTTTGTACCTCAATCGTTGATATCTTCCCCGTTTTCGGTACAGGCACGGTACTGATTCCCTGGGCGGTTTATCAGTTCTGTACTCATAACACGGCAACGGGTATTGCTCTGCTGATTATCTACGGTGTAATCACCTTCGTCAGACAGATTATCGAGCCCAAGCTGGTATCCGCAAACGTTAACATGAACCCCGTCATCACTCTTATGGCAATGTATATCGGTCTTCAGGTATTCGGTCCTCTCGGCATTCTCATTCTGCCCCTTACCTGCATCTTTATCATAACGCTCAACAAAGAGGGCATTATTCATCTTTGGAATAATAAGGTACCCGATGAAGTTCCGGCTGAAGCCCCGAATCCCGTTGAAAATCCACCGCAGGATGAAAAGCGTGAAAACGAAGCCCTTCCCACGGAAAATACGGAAGATTGACGTTGGTTACAATGTATAAAACAAAATATTGATTATTAGTTAAACTGCCAAAATTAGTCAATTTCGGCAGTTTATCTTATTAAAGTAAAAATAAATCGTTGAAATTGACAGTATAGTATGATAAAATTTCCCTAACATTGTGAATTGTCCCCGAAAATCGGTGAGATAATTTAAGGAGGAACATTCTTGAAAACTTATAACGCAAATGACATCAGAAACATCGTTCTTGCCGGTCACAGCGGCAGAGGTAAGACAACACTTGCAGAGGCAATGCTCTATGTGGCAAAGGCAACTGACAGACTCGGCAGAGTAGCAGACGGCAACACCGTTCTGGACTTTGACGCAGAGGAAAAAAGACGTAAGGCATCCATCGCAACCGCAATGGCAGCTTTTGAATGGAACAATGCCAAGATTAACCTTCTTGACACCCCGGGTCTCTTTGACTTCGCAGGCGGTGTAAGCGAAGGTATCCGCGCAGCCGAGACCGCAATCATCGTACTTGCAGCCGGCTCCGATATCGACGTAGGCGCAGAAAAGGCATACAAGGCAGCCAACGCAAGAGGTATTGCAAAGTTCTTCGCAGTTACCAGATGCGATGCAGAAAATACAAACTTCTACAAGACCTTTGACGCAATCAAAGCAGAGTACGGCGCTCCCGTTTGCCCCGTTGTCGTTCCCTACATGGAAGGCGATGCAGTAAAGGCATACGTTGACTTTGCAACAGATAAGGCATATACATACGCAAACGGTAAGGCAACAGAGGTTGCCATGCCCGCTGACGATAATATCGAAGAAATGAAGGCAGCTTTCACAGAGGCAGTTGCTTCCGCAGATGAAGAACTCATGGAGAAGTTCTTTATGGAAGAGCCCCTTACCGCTGACGAAATTTCCAAGGGCCTCAAGGCAGGTATCGCAAACGGTGACATCTATCCCGTATTTGCCTGCTCCGGCTACAATGCAGACGCCGTTGATCTTATTCTCAACACCATCGTTGCTTCCGCTCCCGATGCAACAAAGGCAGCAGAAAAGGTTGACGCTTCCGCTCCCGTTGAAGCAATCGCATTCAAGACAGTTGACGACCGCTTCGGCAAGATGACATTCTTCAAGGTTATCAACGGTAAGCTTTCAGGTGCAGTTCCCGCATACAACAGCCGTACCGAATCTCAGGAAAAGATCGGCAAGATGGTATTCCTCAAGGGCGACAAGCAGGAAGACGCTACGGAAATCGTTGCCGGTGATATCGGTATCATAACAAAGCTTGATTCCTTCAAGACAGGCGACACTCTCTGCGCTCCCAAGGCAGACGTTACACTTGAAGGCGTTAACTATCCCAACCCCTGCCTTTCAATGGCAGTTCGCTCCAAGAAGAAGGGCGAAGAAGATAAGGTTGCCGCAGGTCTCAACAGAATCGCAGTTGAAGATCCCACGGTTACTTTCGTTACAAATGCGGAAACACACGAACAGATTCTCTCCGTTCTCGGTGAGCAGCATCTTGACTCCGTTGTTAACAAGCTTAAGAATAAGTTCAACGTTGAGGTTGAGCTTACCACTCCCAAGGTAGCTTACAGAGAGACCATCAGTGCCGTTTACGATGCACACGGTCGTCATAAGAAGCAGTCCGGCGGCAGCGGTCAGTTCGGTGACGTATGGATTCGTTTCGAGCCCATGGAGGGTGACGGATTTGAATTCCTTGACGAAGTTGTCGGCGGTGCAGTTCCCAGAAACTTCATTCCCTCAGTTGAAAAAGGTCTTCGCAATGCTATTGAAAAGGGTCCCCTTACCGGCAGTAAGGTAGTAGGCATCAGAGCCGCTCTTCACGACGGTCAGTCTCACCCCGTTGACTCCAACGATATGGCATTCCAGACAGCTGCAAGACTTGCCTTCAAAGAAGCAATGCAGAATGCAAAGCCCAAGATTCTTGAGCCCTACGGCATTCTTAAGGCATATATGCCCGGTGACAACCTTGGTGACATCATGGGCGACGTTACCAAGAGACGCGGCCGCGTTCTCGGTATGGGCCCCAGCGAAGAGGATCCCAAGATTCAGGAGCTCACAGCAGAAGTTCCCATGGCTGAAATGGGCGACTTTGCAACGGTTCTTCGTTCCGTAACAATCGGCAGAGGATACTTCTCAATCGATTTCGACCACTATGAGGTTGCTCCCAACGACGTAGCTCAGAAGGTTATCGAAGAAACCAAGGCATCCGCAGAAGAAGAATAATAACGCAAAAACGGCACCGTTATCCTCCGGGATGGCGGTGCTTTTTATCATACTGTATATATTTTTCTTTTATCTGTCTTGATTTGTTTATCCGTCTGTGCTATGATTTTTTATATTTTTTTACATTATTATCCATGTTGTGAGGAGGAAAAGCAATGAACAAATACCGTGATTTTGACAATTATCTCAAGGAATATCCCGATGAAAACGGATATTTCGGAAAATACGGCGGAAATTATCTTGACAACCCCGAGCTGATAAAAGCATTCAATGAATATGCCGAGGGCTATATGACCATTGCCCAGTCCTCACAGTTCATTGCGGAGCTCAGAAGAATCAGAAAGGATTTCCAGGGCAGACCCACTCCTCTCTATCATTGCCAAAATCTTTCCAATATGCTTGGACGCACTCAGATTTATCTTAAAAGAGAGGACCTTAATCACTCCGGTGCTCACAAGCTCAACCATTGCATGGGTGAAGGTCTCCTTGCAAAATATATGGGCAAAAAGAAGCTGATTGCCGAAACAGGTGCAGGTCAGCACGGCGTTGCCCTTGCCACTGCCGCCGCATATTTCGGACTTGAATGTGACATATATATGGGTGAGGTGGACATTGCAAAGCAGGCCCCCAACGTTACGAGAATGAAGCTTCTCGGAGCAAGAGTTATTCCTGTATCGGCAGGTCTTAAAACACTCAAGGAAGCAGTTGATGCCGCATTTGAGGCGTATTCAAAAGAATATAAAACCGCCATTTACTGTATCGGCACCGCCGCAGGACCTCATCCGTTCCCTCTTATGGTAAGAGATTTCCAGCAGGTTATCGGTGACGAAGCAAGAGCCCAGTTCATCGAACAGACGGGACATCTTCCCGATAAGGTTGTTGCCTGTGTAGGCGGCGGTTCAAACTCCATAGGCACCTTCGTTCCCTTCCTTGCAGACCCCGTTGAAATCGTTGGCGTTGAGCCCGGCGGACGCGGAGAGAAATTAGGTGACCACGCCGCTTCCGTAACCTACGGCTCAGAGGGCATCATGCACGGCTTTAACAGCATTATGCTGGCAGACGAAAACGGCGAACCCGCTCCCGTTTATTCAAATGCAAGCGGTCTTGACTACCCCGCAGTAGGTCCCGAGCACGCAATGCTTCACGATATGAACAGAATCAAATACGTAACCGTCAGCGATGAGGAAGCCATCGAAGCCCTCTTCATTCTTTCAAGAAAAGAGGGAATTATCCCCGCTATTGAAAGCTCTCACGCCCTTGCATACGCCATCCGCGAAGCAAGAAAGGGCAAGCCCGAATCAATCATCGTTACCCTCTCGGGACGGGGTGATAAGGACCTTGATTACGTTGTTGAGCATTACGGCTACGGCGAAAATATCAAATTATAATTCACAATAACATACGTAAAAACAACCGTGACATCAGTCACGGTTGTTTCGTTTAATATTCAAATACTTGGGATTTGTGAAGCAGGGAAATTTCACCCTTGCTCATTTTCACGGCCTCATAATATTTTATTTCAATTTGGGTTTCCCGGATAAAATCATCCAGTCCCTCACACTCGTCTGCAAATGGTACCGTAATCGTTCCCGTGTTGACGGTGTAGCATTCATCGGTGTCGGAGCTGATGTCCCGTACCTCAAGTCCGTATTTATCCGCATATTTTCGGGCGGCATTTTCCGTTTTGAAGGGTACGGTAAAATCGGCGGTAATATACCACTTTCCGCTGCTGTTTTCAATGAAGCTGAGGGTATCGTCTCCCGCGACAAATACCGGCTCTTCTTTGATAAGTGCATCTGTCAGCATTCTCTGGCTCGTTTCCGGCTTTTCCGTAAGACGGCGGTGCTTGCCGATAATATCACATACAAGCTCGCTGCCGTTGTAGTAGGCGTAATAATACTTATAGCCCTCTTCGTCGTTAAAGTATGCCGATGAAGTGTACCATTTGCGGTTTGCGTATTCGCAGACCATATATTCCTTCAGCTTGCCCTCATTCTGTTTATTTATTGTAACGGTAACGGAGTCCGCTCCGTAGATTTTGTTTTTATTCAGACCGTAGAGGTAAACGGAATAATCTTCTCCCTCAATTTCAACCCCGTACCGTGTACCCTCACAGTTATAATACCCCACCTTTATTTCTCTGCCGGAGGCGGATTTGGTGAAATAATCAAAATGGGGATCTTCCTCGCCGGAGAAAAACACGTAAACCGTCTTTCCGCTTGTATCGTAATAGATAACCCTGCCGGCATCGGAGTCCTCTTTCATTACAAGACTGTCGGTTTTTGCGGTATGATAACGGTCAATATTTCCTATATCATCCAGCACTTCCTTAACCGTAAGGCAGTCTTCGAATACGGCGGCAACGGGACTTGCCATTTCGGGATTTACGGAGGTATCTGCACCGCAACCGAAAAGAGAAACAAGAGTCACCAAAGCAAAAATCAGCGATAAATATTTATTACGCATCCGTATTCTCATCCTCATCGGAATCGGCTTCTTCCGTATTTTCCTCATTCTCCTCATACTCATATTCGTCGGCGGGCTCATATTCCGCGATTTCATCGGGATTAAAGGGCTTTTCTCTGACGTAAATCTTATCTTTGACCGGCTCGTTTCCAAGTGCCTTTCTGAGACGGGGATAAACCAGTGCGGCAAAGAGTGCCCCTACAACAGCGGTAACAAGCTGAGGCCAGGAGAAGAAGGAAACGGTTTCCTGTATCTTTGCCTCTGTCATATCAAGCTCCGGTATTACAAGGTTTGTAACGCCCATATTCAGCACTGCAAATTTTGCGGTACCTGCCACAAGCACACCTGCCATACGGGTCGCCCATTTGACAACGTCTTTTTTTCTGCTGATAAAGATATAGAGTATCATCATAAAAATCATATTGGCCACACAGATTGAAGGTGCAATAAGGAGGATTTTCGGTCCTATGCCGATCAGATATGCGATATAGGGAAAAACAAGGGCTAAAAACAGACCGCTTGAAAATCCCACCGAAAGAGTGGTAACGGCAATCATGAAATCGGTACAGAAGCCGGTTACAAACTGCCCGAGCGGCTTTGTAACAAGCTGAAGTAAAACAAGGATTGCCAGCATTGTCGCCGCCTGAATCAATTTTTTGACGTTTCTGTTCATAGCTACACCCCGTTAATCCTTATCTTTGCTTTCAAACCATCCCTTTGCAAAAACCGCAACAGACGGAATCAGCTTCTTGATTTCCACACCCGATGTGTTGATAATCAGATTATATCCCTTCGGATCTCCCCAAGGGCTGTCCGATATCATTTCTCTTGAATTTTTTCTGTTTTTATCAATTGCTTTCATATTTTTAAGCAATTCTTTTTCGGAAAGATTTTCGTCCTTTCCGCTTCTTTCGGCACAGCGTTTTATTTTTGAAGCCGTATCGGCGCAAACGAAAATGTTGAGAGGATTGTAATCTCTCAGCAGTAAATCCGCATTTCTGCCTACGATAACACAATCTCTGTCTCTGGCGGCTATTTCCTTGATGACGTTGGTCTGTTCACGAAGCAGTTTAATCTGAGTAGATTGAAGCACCTCGGGAATATGGAAGGACTGCCCCATGGTAATTGCCGCCGAGGAGGAGAAGGTCTGCCCCAGCATATAATGGGCATAATCCTCACTTACGCTGCATTTACGGGCTATTTCGGCAATGATTTCTCTGTCGTAATAATCCCATCCCAGCTCTGTGGCAAGTCTCTTTCCCAGTTCTCTGCCGCCACTGCCGAATTCACGGCTCACAGTAATGATTCTCATAAGCAATTACCTCCCGATTTTATTCAATTATACTATATCATCCCTGCTGATTTATTTCAATAATATTATGAAATACGGGGCCTGTTTTTTGATGTTTTTATGCCGTTGACAAGGGTGGAAATTGAGTATATACTCATTTTCGGAAGCAGTATTTCCATAAACGGAAACATAGGAGAAAAATGAAATGTTTTTGCTTGAAAAAACCTACGATATAGATGAAATAGTCCGTAACAATATGCACACCCACAGCATAAATTCTCTCTGCTCAAAACCGGAAATGATATTTGAAGAAATGGTAAAAAAGGCGGAGGAAAGAGGACTTCACACCCTTGCAATCACCGACCATTCCGACCCGGGAAGCGATATTGACGTGCTTTCAAACACCATTGACCTTAAAAAGCGGCTTGAAGCAATGGATACAAAGGTGAGAGTGCTTGTGGGAGCGGAGCTTTCCGTTTACGGCAACGGACTTTATGCTGACGATTTAACTCTCAACAGAGCTCTTGATTACCGTGCATATTCCCAAAATCACTATCATCTCAGCACCTGGGAACAACCCGAGGATAAAAGCGTAAGAGGTTACGCAGAGCATATTCTCAATACCCTCGGTACACTTTTTGAAACAGACAGAGCCGACTGCATCGTGCATCCCTTTACTCCCTATAAAATGAAATTCTTTTCCGAAAAAGAAAAGTATGAGTTTCTTGACTGCTTTACGGACAACGAGCTTGGGGACATAATGACAAAGGGTGAAAAAGTCGGGTGTGCCTGGGAAATTCATCTGCCCACCGTCAATCAATTTCCCGAATTTTCAAAGAGAATGTTTAATATCGGTAAAGAGGCGGGAGTGCATTTTAACTTCGGAACCGATGCCCACACCCTCTCTGCAATATCTCCCGAAGACGCGGCGGAAATACTGAAAAGAGCATACAGATAAAATGAACAGGCACCTGTTTTTGACAAGTGCCTGTTCTTAATTATGCTTGTCCGGTTTGTTCTTCCTCAAAATAATCAAGCGTAATCAAGCGCAGATTAGTTTGAGTGAAAAAAGTCGTTTTACGAATGAACACTCGTCCTCACAAGCTCCGTATCATTCGCGCCC
>JAKSQQ010000003.1 GCA_024404015.1 Clostridia bacterium | reverse complement strand
GTTGATAACCTTGTTGAGCTTGAAACTCTTGATAAGATTGCCATGGAAAAGGGCAGAAAAATCGGCGTTATGCTCCGTATCAAGCCCGGCATTGATGCACATACACATTCTTTCATCAAGACCGGTCAGATAGACTCCAAGTTCGGATTCTCACTTGAAACGGGCGAAGCACTTGACGGGATCAAGGAAGCGCTCAATATGGAAAATATCAAGCTCAGAGGTCTTCATTGCCATATCGGCTCACAGATTTTTGACCTTGACCCCTTTGAACTTGCCGCAACCGTAATGCTTGACCTCTTCAAGCAGGTCAAGGATGAAACGGGCGTTGAGCTTGAAGAACTCAATCTCGGCGGCGGCTTCGGTATCAAATATCTCAAGAGCGACAGACCCAGAGCTTACAGCGACTATATGCGTAAGGTTTCCGCAGCGGTCAATTCATACGCCTCCGATCTGGGACTCAAGACTCCCTTTATCCTTATCGAGCCCGGCAGAGCAATCGTCGGTGCCGCAGGTATTACGCTTTACACGGTTGGTTGCGTAAAGGATATTCCCGACGTACGTACTTACGTTTCCGTAGACGGCGGTATGGGTGATAACCCCAGATACGCTCTTTATCAGTCAACCTATGAGGTCGTATGCGCAAATAAGGCATCTGAAAAGAGAGACTGGACCGTTACCGTTGCCGGTAAATGCTGCGAAAGCGGTGACCTTATTCAGGAGTGGACAAGACTTCAGCCCGTTGTTCCCGGTGATATCCTTGCCGTTCTTTCAACAGGTGCGTACAACTATTCAATGGCTTCCAATTATAACCGTATTCCCAGACTTCCCGTTGTTTTTGTTAAGAACGGTCAGGCAAGAGAGGTTGTTAAGAGAGAAACCTATGAGCAGATTTGCTCATGCGACGTTTAATCCGTAAATTATTTCCCGGAGATGATATTTGATGTATAAACTCAGGACTGCGGCTCCCGGCGTGAGAGTTGTCAGCGTTGAAACCAATGAATATAAAACCAATGTCATTGATGTGTCAATGGCAGTTCCCCTTGATGAAAATGCGGCGGCGAATACCTTGCTTATCAGATTGATGAAACGCTCGTCAAAGCAGTATGCCGATTTTACTCTTCTTAACAGAAAACTGGATGAGCTTTACGGCGCATATCTCGGTGCCTCTGTTTCCAAGGACGGAGACGCGCAGATTCTTACTCTTTCAATCTGCTGTCTTGACGACAGATTTGCTCTTGATAACGAGAGTATTGCGTATTCCTGCGCAGAACTTCTTGCGGATTTGATTTTCAACCCCAACGAAACAAACGGAGATTTCGGAGAGGATAAGCTTAATCTTGAAAAGCGTCTTCTTATTAGCGAAATACTTGAGGAGCTTGATGATAAACGCAGTTACGCTTTGAAGCAGTGTACCTCGTATATGTGTAAGGATGAGCCCTTCGGCAGATCCGTAAGAGGAACGGCAGAGGAAGTTGAAAACGTTACTATGCAGGATATTTATGCCGCCTGGAAGCGTATTCTTTCCACCGCAGTTTTCCAGATAACCGTTGTAAGCGGAAACGATGTAAATAAGATTGTGGACCTTTTTGCCGAAAGATTCGGCAGAGTTAAAAGACAGCCCCGCAATATTTCCACCCTTTTCATTAAGGAATGCACAGAGGTCAGAAGATACAGCGAGCTTCAGCCCGTCAATCAGGGTAAGCTTGTTATCGGCTACCGTGCAGGTACCGAGTATGAAGATGACAATTATTATGCAATCCGCGTAATGACCGATATTTTCGGCGGCGGTACTTATTCAAAGCTTTTCGCAAACGTTCGTGAAAAGATGAGTCTTGCCTATTATTGCTCCGCAAGATTCAATAATTCCAAGGGCGTAATCATGGTACAGAGCGGTATTGATACCGATAAAGAAGAAACCGTTACCGCAGAGATTGAAAATCAGCTCAACGATGTGAGAAACGGTAACTTTGACGATGAAATTCTTGAATCATCAAAGCGTTCTCTCGTCGAGGCACTTACCTTCAACAGCCCCAATGTAATCTCAAACTGGTATTCAAGACAGATACTCTCTGAAAAAATCGTCACCCCCGAGGACGATAAGTCAGGCATACTTGCCGTTACGAAGGAACAGGTATGCGAGGCAGCCCGTAATGTCACAAAGGATACAATCTTTATGCTTGCATCCGACGGAACGCAGGAGGATGAAAATGAAGATTAAAGAGTACAAAAACGAATTACTCGGTGAAAGCGTATTCTGCGCAGATCATCCCTCCGGACTCCGTATCCTTGTAATGCCCAAGGAGGGCTACGATTCCGCTTATGCGCTTTTTGCCGTCAAGTACGGCTCAATAGATACTTTTATCGGTAATGAAGACGGTACTTATACCCCCATTCCCGAGGGTACTGCTCATTTCCTTGAGCATAAGCTTTTTGAAAGTGAAGAGCTTGATGCATTTGAACTCTTCGCAAGGACGGGAGCATACTCCAATGCTTATACAAGCTTTGAGCAGACTGCTTATCTTTTCAAGGGCTCAACCAATATAGACAAGTCTCTTGAGTATCTTCTTGATTTTGTTCAAAGCCCCTATTTTACCGCCGAAACGGTACAAAAGGAGCAGGGCATAATCGGTCAGGAAATCCGTATGTATCAGGATGACCCGGGTTGGGTGGTTATGCTCAATCTTTTGAAGTGCCTTTATGAAAAGAATCCCGTAAGGGTTGATATCGCAGGCACTCAGGAATCCATTTCCCATATTGACGACAAGCTTCTCTATAAGCTTTACGATACCTATTACAATCCCTCAAATATGGTGCTTTGCATAACAGGTAAGGCAAACCCCGACGAAATCTTCGCTCAGGTTGAAAAATCAATCAAAAGAGAAAAGAAAAACGTTCCTCAGAGAAAGTTTGACCCCGAAGTTCCCGAAGCGTATCAGAAATATATTGAAAAGAAGCTTCCCGTAGGTAAAAAACAGTTTTATCTCGGCTTCAAGGAATATATGACCAAACCACAGCTTACACTTGAGGAGGAAATCGCATCCGAAATCCTTTCCGAGGTGCTTATGGGTAAATCCGGTCATTTCTTCAAGCGTCTTTTAGATGAAGGTCTTATTGAAATGGACTTCTTCGGTATGCCCTTTAACGGCTTCGGATTCAGTTCTTTTATTGCCTGCGGTACCTCCGACAACCCCGAAAGGGTTGCACAGCTTGTCAAGGAGGAAATTGCCCGTCTTAAGAGGGAAGGCATACCCGAAGTGGATATTGAGAGAGCAAGACGCAAGATTTACGGCAGATTCATTATGGATTACAATGATATCGGCAGTGTCAGTAACTGTCTTATGAATATGTATTTTGCCGGATATGAGCCCTTTGAGGAGCTTTCCGCAATCAGAAACGTTACTAAGGAACTTGTGACACAACGGCTTGAAAAATTAACGGAAGAGGGCAGTGCTCTTTCCGTAGTTTCACCGCTTTAAGGAAGTGCTTCTATGAATACTACTACTGTATTTTTTACCGCCCTTGACAAGGGCTTCGAGGTATCATCCGTTTTTGCTGAATTTGAGCTTTTCGGCAGACCGGTTTCAATCAAATGGTACGGCGTGATAATTGCTTTCGGATTTACTCTTGCCGCCCTTCTCGGCGGAAGGATTGCCTACACCTGGAAAATGAGTCTTGACAAAATGATTGACGTGCTTATTTACGGCACCCTTGCAGGTGTATTGGGCGCGAGACTTTATTACGTGTTCTCCACATGGGATTATTATTCCGCACATCCCGGAGAAATATTCAAAATCTGGGAGGGCGGTCTTGCAATCTACGGCGGTATTATCGGCGGAATAATTGCCGGATTTATCGTCTGTAAGGTTGAAAAACTGAATTTCCTCAACCTCCTTGATTGTGTCGGCATTTCCCTTCTCGTAGGTCAGGGAATAGGCAGATGGGGCAACTTTGCCAACCAGGAGGCCTTCGGCACGAATACTACTCTTCCCTGGGGAATGAAGAGCGAAAAGACCGTCAGCTATATTCTTGCAAATTATGACCGAATCACAGCAAAAGGCATAAGCATCAACGCCTATGAGCCCGTACATCCGACTTTTCTCTATGAATCCCTTTGGTGTCTGCTGGGCGTGCTGGTGCTTTATCTGCTCTGCCGTAAATTCCGTCTTTTCAGTGGGCAGATGATTCTTGCGTACGGTGTATGGTACGGAATTGAAAGAGCCGTTGTTGAAGGACTCAGAACAGACAGCTTATATATTGCGGATACCACTATCAGAATTTCACAGCTTCTTTCCGCAATTCTTGCCGTGGTTTGCTTTGCCTTGCTTTTGTATTTTACCGTAAAGTACAAAAACAATCCAAAACCCATTGACGGCATTGATTTCTTTTCGGACAGACCCTTATCGGAAATTAAGAAAGGCAAAACCGCTGAAAGCAGGAAGGCGGGGGAGAAAAAGTAATGGCAAAGATAATTGACGGCAAAAAAATCAGAGATTATAATCTTGAAATTATGAAAAACGAGGTGTCGGCTCTCAAAGAAAAGGGAGTTGACACCTGCCTTGCGGTTATCATTGTAGGCGATGATCCCGCTTCAAGAGTTTATGTCAATAATAAGAAAGCCGCTTGTGAAAAAATAGGCATTATATCCAGAGAATATGCCCTTCCCGCCGAGACCACAACCGGGCAGCTGCTTGAACTTATTTCTCAACTCAATGCAGATTCCTCGGTCAACGGTATTCTCTGTCAGATGCCCGTTCCCAAGCAGATTGATTCACAGCTTGTTCTTGACAGTATTCTTCCCGAAAAGGATGTTGACTGTTTCCACCCCGTAAATGTAGGCAAGCTTTCCATCGGAAGCGGTGTATTTATGCCCTGCACACCTATGGGTATAATGAAAATGCTTGAATATGAAGGTGTTGATGTCGCAGGCAAGCATTGCGTTATTATCGGCAGAAGCAATATCGTGGGCAAGCCCATGGCCATGCTTATGCTTGCCGCCAATGCCACGGTTACCGTATGTCACTCAAAAACGAAGGATCTTGCCGCAATTACAAAACAGGCGGATATCCTTATTGCGGCGGTAGGTAAGCCCAAATTCGTTACCGCCGACATGGTAGGTGACGGTGCCGTAGTCATAGACGTAGGTATGGACAGAGACGAAAACGGCAAGCTTTGCGGCGATGTAGACTATGGGGATGTAGAGCCGAAGGCGTCTTATATCACTCCCGTACCCGGCGGTGTAGGTCCCATGACCATCACAATGCTTATGAGAAATACCATTGCCGCGGCAAAAGAACAGAATAATATTGAAAAATAACAAAAAATTGTTTGACAAAGCTTGTCTTTGGTGATATAATCCCTTATGCCGCATATCAGGGGCAGGGCGAATTATGCCCTATAATCACTTTGTGAGCCCAAGATAGCGAGTCTGAAAAAGGAATGGTTATCCACATGTACGCAATTATTGAAACAGGCGGTAAGCAGTATAAGGTTGAGGCCGGCGACGTAGTATTCGTTGAAAAGCTTGCTGTCGAAGAAGAAAGCGAATACACCTTCGACAAGGTTATCGCTGTTGGAACCGATGACGGTATCAATGTAGGTGCTCCCTATGTTGCAGGAGCAACAGTAGCAGCCAAAATTCTCAAGAACGGCAAAGGCAAGAAGGTTACTGTTATGACTTACAAGCCCAAAAAGAATGAAAAGCGCAAAATGGGTCACAGACAGCCCTATACAAAGGTAGAGATTACAGCTGTCAACGCATAAGTTTTTCTTATGACAAGTGTTAAGTTCTTTATCGGTGACAACCGGCTTAACGGCTTTGAAATAAAAGGTCATTCGGGATATTCCGAAGAGGGCAGTGATATCGTATGCGCTGCGATTTCCTCAGCAGCCGAAATGGCGGTGAATACCGTTACGGATGTAATGGGGGAGAAGGCAGATATTAAAGTTGACGAAGGATTTCTCCGTTTTACTTTATCCGATGCATCCGAATCCGCTTATCAGGTACTTGAAGGTCTTAAACTTCATCTTGTCGAAATTTCAAAGCAATATCCACAGAATATCAGAATTATTTACGGAGGTGCAAAAAATGCTTAAGATTAATCTTCAGCTTTTCGCTCATAAAAAAGGTATGGGTTCAACCCGTAACGGCCGTGATTCCGAATCCAAGAGACTCGGCGCCAAGAGAGCAGACGGTCAGTTTGTACTTGCAGGTAATATACTTGTAAAGCAGAGAGGCACAAAGATTCATCCCGGTAACAATGTAGGTATCGGTTCGGATGATACTCTTTTTGCTCTTATCGACGGTACAGTTAAGTTTGAGCGTATGGGCAAGGACCGCAAAAAGGTCAGCGTTTACGCAGTAGAACAGTAAAATTGTATTTTCAGAGTGCTTCCTCAACAGAGGAGGCACTTTTTATTTTTTTGTACGCCCAGTATTGTTAAAATGCAAAAAATATTTTACGTGACTTTCGGTCAAATCTGAAAATCTGCATAATTGACAATATGCCTATATTATAATATAATAATTGTACAAAATTATTATCGGAGGTATATCTATGGCTTTTTCAGATTTCGGAGTTTTTCTCGGTGATGTATCCAGAGCCCAGATAAATCATACTACAAAAGATCCTCTTAAAGCACAGAAGAGTGTTCTTAAAAAAATAATCAGAAGAAATAAATCCTGTGAACTCGGAAAGAAGCTTAATCTCAAGGATGTTCACTCCATTGAGGACTATCAGAAGATTGTTCCTCTGTCAACCTATGCCGATTACGAGCCGTACGTTGACAGAATGATGAATAACGGTGAAAAGCGTCTTATGTTCAACGGAATCAATTTCCGCTATGCTTCCTCATCCGGCTCCGTAGGTAAGCCCAAAATGCTTCCCAAGGGCGCGAATGACCTGTGGAAGATGCAGTGCATCGGCTTTTCTGTTGCCGTTGCCACGGCCTTTCATCATATGAAAAAGAAAGGCATCAGAATGTGCAATCAGGTTGGTCCTCTTGCCCTTAATCTTTCCGGTCACAAGACTCCCGACGGTAAGATGAGTAACGGCGCCGCTCAGATACCTCTGAGAATGCTCAAGCCCATTCTTCCCTTCTTCTGCACTTCACCTCTTCCTCTCCTTTTCCCCGACCTTAACGATAAATATGATACCTCTTATCTTCATCTGCGTTTTTGCCTTGAAAATAAGAAGGTAAGCTATCTCGGTTCAATCGTAGTTACCCTTCTTACCCAGATGTTTGACTACCTTGAAGAGAACTGGGAAATGCTCTGCGACGATATTGAAAAGGGTATAATCAATCCGAATATTGATTGTACCGATGAATTCAGAAAGAAATACGAAAAGAAATTCAAGCCCAATCCCGAAAGAGCCGCAGAGCTCAGAAAGGAATTTGAAAAGGGCTTTGAAGACCCCATTGCTCCCCGTATCTGGCCCAATCTTCAGTGGGCATACGGCATGATGGGCTCAAATCTTTCCGTTTACGTTGATAAGCTTCGCAAGAACATCGGACCGAACGTTCCCATTCACAATATGGGTTACGCCGCCGCCGAGGGCTTCTTTGCCACACCCACGGAGCTTGATGCGGATGACTATGTTCTTACCCCTTACACCGTCTTCTTTGAGTTTCTTCCTCTTTCTGAGGATGAGGAAAAGGCAGACGACAGCGTTAAGCCCCTGCTTATCAATCAGCTTGAGGTAGGCAAATATTACGAGGTTATCGTTTCCAATTTCTCCGGTCTTTACAGATACAAAATGGAGGATGTCATAAAGGTAACCAGGATGTATAATAATACACCGGAAGTTCAGCTGATGTTCAGACAGAATCTGTCAATGAACGTTGCCAATGAAAAAACGACTACCGATATGATTGATGCCGCCGCCGAGCGCATTGCGAATGAAGTGGGCGTTGAATATCAGGGCTTCAGCTTCTATCCCGATTTTACCACTAAGCCCCCCAGATATACCATGCTCTGTGAAATCAGAGGCGGCGTTCCCGATGAGGAAACAAGACAGAAGCTCATCACCGCTCTTGACGGTGCAATGGATGATATCAATGAAAAGTACTATAAGTACAGACGCTGGGGTATGCTCAATAAACCCGAAGTGCTTTTCTTGAAAGAAAACGCTTATGTTAATTTCAATAAATACCTTGCGGGAAAGGGCGTAGTTCTCAATCAGATCAAGCCCGTAACCGTTATAAACAATGCCGAGAGAGAAAAATTCTTCTTCTCCCAGGTTGATACCAAATCGGAGGTTGTGGATTACGTTCTCGGCAAATAAGGAGTTATCATGAAAAAAGTAATATCCGTTTTATTGTGTATCGCTATTCTCTCCGGAGTGATAGCTGTGAACGCTGCATCGGTGATTGCTTCTGCGGATAACCTTCCCATAATCTATGTTGGGGGTTACGGTTGCCCCATATCCAGACCGAATGAAGACGGCTCTAAGACCGTTCTCTATCCCGTTGATACAAGCACCGATACTATTCTCGGCTATCTGACAGAGAATAAAGAAATAATCATAAACGCAATCCTTACTCAGGATTGGAGCGAATTTGACGATAAAATATACGAAATATTCACCTCTATGTACGAGCCCCTTATGCTTGATAATAACGGCAATGTTTCCGATGGCTCGTATGCGGAATTTAACGATGATATAGGTACCGTAAACTATTTTTACCGTAATTTCAGAGGCGTTTCACAGTTTGAATTCCATTATGACTGGCGCCTTGACCCCTATGACAATATGGCGAAGCTTCGCTCTTACGTTGAGAATGTTCAACAGGTTACCGGCAGCGAAGACTATGCCATAGTATCCAGATGTATGGGCTGTAATCTTGCCCTTACCTACATGGATGTTTACAAGGACCCTCATCTCAAGAAAGTTGTTTTCTATGCGGGTGCAAATTACGGTGCAAGCCCTGTAGGCGAGGCGTTCAGCGGTAATCTTGTCGTTGACCCGGATGCGGTGGCAAGATTCATGTATTGTCTTGACATGGATATTGAAATTCCCATTACCGATGAACTGACTCTTACGGAAGAAAGTCTCCGTGAAATACTTGTAACCCTCAGCGATGTTTACGGTCTTGATTTCGCCTGCTGGGCAGTCAATAACGTTTACAGTCAGATTTATATGGATATCATTCCACGCACTATGAGAAAAACTCTCGGCTCGTTCCCGGGCTACTGGAGTATGGTCGATGACAGATATTTTGACGAAGCCAAAAAAGTTGTTTTCGGCGGTATGGAAGACGAATATGCGGGCATGATTGAAAAGATAGATAACTATCACAATAATATCTATCTTCGCCAGAAAAAAATAATTGACGAATTTATAAAAAACGGCGGTCAGGTATTTGACATAGTCAAGTACGGTAATCAGTGCACTCCCGTTTCACCCCGTTCAAACGAGCTTTCCGACAAAGTATGCTTTGTCAGCGATTCATCCTTCGGTGCCACCACATCGGGTTATAAAACCGTTCTTGATGATTCCTATATCTCGGCTCTTGCCGCAGAGGGAAAGGATAAATATGTTTCTCCCGATAAGCGAATAGATGCATCAACCGGACTTATGCCGGATACAACGTGGTATATCAATAACCTTGAGCACGCAAATTTTGATACCTGTGTTAATGCCTTGATTGAAAAGATTGTATATGAGGAAAACTTTACGGTTTTTTCCGATCCCGATTATCCTCAGTATCTTTTCTATGATGAGGAAACACATTCTATTGTTCCCGAAAAAGCGGAGCATTCAACAGCCATAGACGCATGGTATGAAACAACAAATTCGTTCTGGTATAAGCTGAAACCTTTCTTCAAAATCTTTTACGATGTTTTCTGCTTCTTCGTGCGTATATTTACCTTCACCAGATATAACTGATAAGAGGTGATATCCTTGAATCCCATCGCAGAATATAAAAATATTGATAAGGGCTTCAGCGAAAGCTTCTTCCTTCAGAAAATTACGAATATCTTTTATCGCTTCAGAGTTTGCTTCAGCGACAGAAAGCCGGAGGAAATAGAAGCATACGTATTTCCTGATTTGTATAACGGTCTTGTTGATGAGATGAGAACTTCCCTTGATAAGGGTGCTTTCCTTTATACGGAAAGGATTACCGTGCTCGATGCTTCCGTTTCGGGATATGAGCAGCGTGACGGCTTTGACTATGTTTATGCCACTCTACGTACCCGTGAAGTCCGATATATCATCAATCCCGACACAAAGGCGTATATCAGAGGAAACAAATCCGAGCAGTTTATTGATAATCAGGTCGTATTCTGCAGAGAATCGGGTCTTCAGAGCGAAAAACCGCAAAAAATGAGTTCCCGTAACTGTCCCTATTGCGGAGCACCCTCGGATATCAACAGAATCGCGAAATGCGAATACTGCGGCAGGATTCTCAATTCAGATTGCTTTGACTGGCAGATTTATTCCGCCTCAGTTCATTAAATGTTAATAAACAATACATTTTTTATATTTGACAATTATTTTGTTATATGATAAAATTTTTGTCAACCATTAAAGTATAAGGGAGGAAACATAATGAAAAAATTTAAAGCCATTATTTCCGTACTTCTTATTTCCATGCTCGTTATGGGCACAATGTGTGTTGCATTTGCAGATGGTGAAGATTACGACACTATCGATACCGCTCTTGCATTCACCACAAGCGCACAGGGCAGTCTTGCAACCGCTTCGGATGTTGACTATTTCAAGACAACCGTTGCCAATGCAGGTAAAGCCAAGGTAAGACTTGTTTCCACAAGCGCAACCACAGAGTACAAGGTTGACGTTATCGGTAACGATAAGGACGAATCCAAGCTTGTTGCCTCTTTCAATGTAAACAAGGCAGGCGAAGTTTCCTCCGAAGAATTCAGCACCGCAGTCGGCTCATACTACATCAAGGTTTCCGCTGTTAATGCAGCTCAGGAATACGTTGCCGAAACTTACATGGTTTTCTTTGATATAATCACAAAGGAAAACTATGAAATCGAGCCCAACGATACTGCTGCTACCGCTACCAGGGTTAAGGCAGAAGCTATCAAGGATACAATAAAGGATTCACTTGAAATCGGCGGTACAATCGCTGCCGGCGACGTTGATTTCTTCGCTTTCAGCGTTGTTGTTCCTGAAGGTTATCTTCAGGTTAAGTTCTACAACAGCGCTAAATCCGACTTCAAAGTATCCGTTATTCAGAAGGCAACCGATAAGGTTATCGGCTCATTCAAGGTTACGTCTGATGTTGCTGACAAGACCAGCGCAGATATGGGTATCCCCTCAGGCGACTATTATCTCAAGGTTGAAGGTGTAGACGGCGGAGCAGGCGCTTATATGTTCAAGCTTCGTTCAAAGCTTGACCTTCAGAGAGAGTCCGAATATAACGATGTTCTTGCAAAGGCAAACGTTATTACAATCGGTACCGAAAAATATGCCGCTCTTTCTTCACCCGAAGACATTGACGTTTTCAAGGTAACATCCGATCAGGATCAGAAGATTATCATTTCCTGTGCAAACGACACAAGAAATGACAGCAGTGTTACTTGGGAAGTTACTCTTTACAATGCTGATATGACCGCATCCTATCAGACCACAATCTGCTCAAAGGCACAGAATGCAGAGTTTGACCTCAGCGCCAGAGAGGCAGGTACGTATATCATCGTCGTTAAAGCAGGTACAAACTATTCCGAAGGCGCTTATAATATCAAGTCACAGCAGGTTGAAAAGCCCCAGCCCAAGATGAGCTGGTGGGATAAGATTAAGTCACTTGACTGGAAATCCTTCTGGGTTGACAATTTTAAGCCCCTTATGGCTAACATTGACTTCCTTAGCACTATCGTAAGTCTTATCAAGCTTTCAATCGGTTCAATCATCAAGGCATTTGGTTAAGTTATAATTTCCAACCGTTTCGCCGACAGACCGTTGGTGAAACGGTTATTTTTTGAGGTAACGATATGTTTGATAAAGAATTCAGTCCCGTACTTCGATTTATGGTTATCAGTGATGTTCATGTAAAGGATGAGCATACCATAGAAAGAGACCGTATGGTGCAGGCGATTAAAACCGCTTACCGTCTGTCTGAGGAAAGTTCTTACAATAAACTGGATGCCTGCTATATCGTAGGTGATTTTGCCGACAGAGGCACCCATACTCAGATGAAGGCAGTCAAGGATATCCTTGACGCAAATCTCAGAGAAGAAACCGTATGGAACGTTTCCCTTGCTTCTCACGAATTTATGTCTGACGGTCCCGAGGGTGCAAAGCAGCGCCTTTCAGAAATTTTCGGTCAGGATTGTAATACCCACAGAGTAATCAACGGTTTTCATTTTATTTCCGTCGGCTGTACCGAAAGATGCCGCTTCGGAGATGATGAAAGGGCATTTGCATGGAATGCTCTTAAGGAGGCGGCTGCCGATTCTCCCGAAAAGCCCATCTTTTTCTTTCAGCATCCCCATATTCAGGATACCGTTTACGGCAGTATCGCCTGGGGTGAAGATGAACTCACTCCCATTCTTTGCAACTTCCCCCAGATAATAGATTTTTCCGGTCATTCTCACGCTCCTGTCAATGACCCCAGGTCAATTCATCAGCGTCACTTCACCTGCCTGGGAACGGGAACGCTCAGCTACTTTGAGCTTGACGATTTTGATAAGTATTACAGTACATTTCCTCCTCATAAGGAAATTGCTTCTCAGATGCTTATTGTTGAAGCTGATAAGGATAACAGAGTCCGTGTTTATCCCTACGATTTGATTACGGATAATTTCTTCCCCTATACGTGGAAGATTGACAGACCCTGGGACGTTGACTCCTTTATCTATACAGATGCAAGATTCAAAACCACCGATGCGCCTTATTTTGCCGATGGCGCTGTTGCCGAAATCCTTGACAAAAAATCAGACGGCTTTACGGTCAGATTCCCTCAGGCAATTCCCGTGGGTGATGAATACGTATGCGGATACAATGTATACGTAAAGGATATGAATGGACACGTTGTCAGAAATAAGAATATGTGGAGCGACTATTATTTTTACGATATGCCCGAATATCTCAGCGTTGATTTTGATGAGCTTGAATCAGGGGAATATATCGCGGAAATTTATGCGATTTCCTTCTGGGATACACGCAGTGAGGTCCCTCTCAAAAGTAATCCGGTGATTATCTGAAAAAATCCCTTTTTTTTCTTGCATAAATCACTATTATAATGTAAAATGAATTAGATTATATTTACCGGAGATGGTATATTATGCCCATTAATGTTAATTTCAATTATGCAGGCGAATTTGCTCAGGAGAGTAAGCTTGCGGCAATGCAGCCCGAAATCACCGAGGCGTGCAAAAAACTCAGAGAGGGTACAGGTGCAGGCAGCGATTATCTCGGCTGGCTTGATTTGCCCGTAAACTATGACAAAGAAGAATTTGCAAGAATCAAACTCAGTGCGGAAAAGATAAAGAAGGATTCCGAAGTCCTTGTCGTACTGGGTATCGGAGGCTCATATCTCGGTGCCAGAGCCGCTATTGAATTCTGTAAATCAAATAACTATAACCTTGTCAGCAAGGATACCCCCGATATCTATTTCGGCGGCAATACTCTCAGCTCATCCGCTCTTTCCGAGCTGATTAAGCTGGTTGAAGGCAAGGATTTCTCAATCAACGTTATTTCCAAGTCCGGTACCACTACCGAGACAGCGGTTGCTTTCCGTATTTTCAAGGATATTATTGAAAAGAAATACGGCAAGGAAGAAGCCGCAAAGAGAATTTACGTTACTACCGATAAAAAGAGAGGCGCACTCAAAGCTCTTGCCGATGCAGAAGGATACGAAACCTTTGTTGTTCCCGATGACGTAGGCGGCAGATATTCCGTTCTTACCGCAGTCGGTCTTCTTCCCATCGCAGTTGCAGGCATTGATATAGATGCCCTCATGAAGGGTGCCGCAGATGCAAGAATCAAGTACGCATCCGGCGACGTTCTCAATAACGACTGTTATAAGTATGCCGCTCTGCGTAACCTTCTTTACAGAGGCGGAAAGCAGATTGAACTTATGGTTTCCTACGAGCCCTCAATGACTATGTGGAATGAGTGGTTCAAGCAGCTCTTCGGTGAAAGCGAAGGCAAGGACGGTAAGGGACTTTATCCTTCATCCGTTGTTTTCTCAACAGACCTTCACTCAATGGGTCAGTATATCCAGCAGGGTGTCAGGTGTATGTTTGAAACCGTTCTCTGGGTAAAGAATCCCACGGAAGACGTTACAGTCGGTTATGACGACGCAAACGGTGACGGTCTTAATTTCCTTGCGGGAAAGACCATGCACTATGTTAATAACAGAGCTCTCCAGGGTACTATCCTTGCTCATACAGACGGAAGTGTTCCCAATATTCTCGTTGAAATTGACAAGATGGATGAATACAATCTGGGCGAAATGATTTACTTCTTTGAGCTTGCCTGCGGTATCAGCGGCTATACTCTGGGTATCAATCCCTTTGACCAGCCCGGTGTTGAAAGCTATAAGAAGAATATGTTTGCTCTTCTCGGCAAGCCCGGCTATGAGGATGCCAAGGATGAGCTTGAAGCAAGACTTAAATAACCTGTAATACAGTTGGAGGAATTTTCTATGGTTAAAATTATTATCGGCAACAAAGGTTCAGGCAAGACCAAGAGACTCATTACTCTTGTAAACGAAGCTGTTGCAAATTCAAAGGGCAATGTTGTCTGCGTTGAGAAGGAACGCCTTCTTACCTATGATATTGATTATCATGCAAGACTTGTTGAGACTGACCATTACGGTGTTGTCGGTTATGACGCATTCTACGGTTTCCTCAGCGGTATTGTAGCAGGTGACCACGATATTACCGACGTGCTTGTTGATGCAACTCTTAAAATCGGCGGCAAGGATTTTGATGAGCTTACCGCTTTCATCAAGAGAGTGGCAGCACTCAGCAGACTTATTGAAAAGGATTTTGTATTTACGATTTCCGCTGATGAAGCAGAATTACCTGCTGAAATCTTCAATTATTGCGAAAAAATCTGAAATATTTTTAAATAATTATTGACAAAATAATCATCAGAATATATAATACTCTCTGCATGATTTTAGGTAATTGTTATGATTCTTGAGTTAGAGCCGATTTTCAATATTGAAGGTCTGACAAGTGAATTTGACTATGAGATTGATTTATCCGAGGAAGTCGTCAGCGGCACAAAGCCGTTTACAACTCCCGTTAGGGTAAAGGGTAAGGTCGGTAACAAGGCGGGCATAGTTGAGCTTGATGCGGTTGCATCCTTCGTGCTTGACGTTTGTTGTGACAGATGCGCCGAGCCCCTTGATTATCCCGTTGAAATTGATATAAACCATACTCTGGTTACAAGTCTGAATGACGAAGACAATGACGAGCTTCTGCTGGTCAATGAGCTTCGCTTCAATCTTGATGAGCTTGTTACTGATGACATATTCCTTGATTTTCCGTCACGTTTTCTCTGTGATGATGATTGTAAAGGACTTTGTCAGAAGTGCGGAAAGAATCTTAACGACGGCCCTTGTGACTGTAAGAAGGATATTGACCCCCGTCTGGCGGCCCTTGCACAGTTACTTGAGGATTGATTAGTATTTTTAAGCCCGAATAAGGAGGTGCTTTTTAGTATGGCAGTACCTGCAAGAAGAGTTTCCAAGGCAAGAAGAGATAAGAGACGCTCAAATGTATGGAAGATGACAGCTCCCCAGCTTGAGAAGTGCGCAAACTGCGGTGAGTACAAGAGAGCTCACAGACTCTGCCCTGAATGTGGTTATTATAACGGCAAACAGGTAGTAGTTAAGGAAGCAGAATAAAACAGGCAGGGCGTACCCTGCCTTTTTATCTTTACAATGCTAAGACCGGGAAAGTAGGTTATCCGGCATACTCCAGAGAGGCCCCGATGCTGTGAAAGGGCTGTATGCGTTTAATTGAATGTTCGCCCGTGAGCAGCAGCGGTGAATAGTTTAGTCGCTGACGTCGGTCACGTTATAACCGAGAGAGCCCGTTTTACGGGAACGCAGGGTGGTACCGCGGATATTATTCGTCCCTCATTGTCTTTGACAGTGAGGGATTATTTTTTTGAAAGGATTGATAACTATGTTTGAAAAAACCGAAGCACTGAAAAAGTTGTTTACGGAAAAAGTTGCCAAGGCAACCGCAACATCAGATATTGAACAGCTCAGAATTGAGTTCCTCGGCAAAAAGGGCTCCGTTCAGGCACTTATGCAGGAACTGAGAAATGTACCCAACGAGGGCAAAAAAGAAGCAGGACAGAAGATTAACGAAGCAAAGCAGTATATTGAAAACGCAATCACCGAAAAGATTGCAGAGCTGAAAAAGTTTGAGGAGCAGAAGCTTATTGAAGCTACCGAAAGCTACGATGAGTCCATGCCCGTTTCCGTTGACTACGGTTCATATCATCCCATTACTCTTGTACGCCGTGAGGTTGAGCAGATTTTCCTTTCAATGGGTTTTTCCGTTGAAGATTACTCGGAAATTACCGATGATTATAACTGCTTTGAGGCGTTGAATATTCCCAAGCATCATCCCGCAAGAGATATGCAGGATACCTATTATCTTTCATCAAATCAGCTTCTCAAGACACATACTTCAGCAGCGCAGAACACCATTCTCAGAAAGTATAAATCCAATCTTGAAAACGGCAATCCCATCCGTGCCATTTTCCCCGGCAGATGCTTCAGAAATGAAAAAATCGATGCCTGCCACGAGAATACTTTCTTCCAGATGGAAGGAATTATGGTAGATGAAAATATTTCCATTTCAAACCTTATTTACTTTATGAAAACCATGCTTTCCGAGGTTTTCCAGAAGGATATTACCGTAAGACTTCGTCCCGGTTTCTTCCCCTTTGTTGAACCCGGTTTTGAGCTTGATATTCAGTGCCTTATCTGCGGCGGTGACGGTTGTCCCTCATGTAAGGACAGCGGTTGGCTTGAACTTTGCCCCTGCGGCATGATTCATCCCAATGTACTTACTGCTGCCGGCATTGACCCTGAAAAATACACCGGCTTTGCATTCGGTCTCGGTATGACAAGACTTGCGATGATGAGATACGGTGTAAAGGATATCCGTGTATTCAACAGCGGAAATCTTAAATCACTTTCTCAGTTTACCGAAAAATCATTTACAAACCCCTCAAATGAGAGCAAGGAGGCGTAATCAGAATGTTTGTATCAATTAACTGGATTAAAGATTATGTTGACCTTGAAGGCCTTGACGTCAAGAAGCTCATCAATCAGTTTACCCTTGCAACCGCTGAGGTTGAGGATATCTATGTAAAGGGCGAAGATGTTCAGAACGTTTTTGTAGGTGAAATCGTTTCAATTGAAAATCATCCCGATTCAAAGAAGCTTCATCTTCTGAAGGTTGATATCGGTTCAAAGCAGGTTAATATTGTCTGCGGCGCACCTAATGTAAGACTCGGTATGAAGACCGCTGTTGCAGTAGCTCCCGCAAGAGTACCTGCAGGCGAAATCGGAATTACCAAAATTGCCGGCTATGATTCGGAGGGCATGTGCTGTTCCGCAAAGGAACTGGGTATCAGCGACGATCACAGCGGTATCATAGACCTTAAAACAGATGCCGCTAACGGCACAAATATCAAGGATGTTTATCCCATTGACGATATTATTTTTGAGGTTGATAATAAATCCCTCACCAACCGTCCCGACCTTTGGGGTCATTACGGTATAGCCAGAGAGTTCGCTGCACTTACAGGCAGAGAATTGAAACCCCTTAAGCTGGGTGATATTTCCTATGACGGCGACTATCAGGTCCCCGTAACCGTAGGCAGAGAGGACCTTGTTTACAGATATTCCGCTCTTAAGATGGATAACATTACCGTTAATGAAAGTCCCCTTGAAATGCAGATAAGACTTTTCTACTGCGGTATGAGAGGTATCAATCTTCTTGCAGACGTAACAAATTATATTATGCTTGAGATTGGTCAGCCCACTCACGCATTTAATGCAAATTCAATTGATAATATCGTTGTTACCACTCCGAAGGAAAAGATGAAATTCACTACCCTTGACGGTGTGGAGAGAGATATAGATGAAGACACCCTTATGATTTGTAACGGCGATACTCCCGTTGCCATTGCAGGCATCATGGGCGGACTTGACAGCGAAATCGTTGAGGATACCGGCGCTGTGGTTCTTGAAAGTGCCTGCTTTGACGGTGTAAGCGTACGTAAATCTTCATCAAGACTCGGTCACAGAACCGATGCATCCGCAAGATACGAAAAGATGCTTGACCCTGAGCTTACAATGGATGCAGTGGGCAGATTTGTTGAAATAGTTAAATCTGTTGACCCCGGTGCAAAGGTAGCTTCAAAGCTCAATGATTGCTATACAAAGAAGTATCCCCACATTCAGCTTTCCTTCAACAAGCAGTATGTTGACAGATACACGGGTATTGACATCAGCGATGAAAGAATAATCAAGACTCTTTCATCTCTCGGCTTCGGTGTGAACTATAATAACGGCGAATTTGTGGTTGACGTTCCCTCATGGAGAGCGACAAAGGACGTTACGATTAAAGCCGATATTATTGAAGAAATCACAAGAATTTACGGTTATGATAACTTTATGATTACCACAACCAAGATGCCCCTTAAGCCCGTTCCCAACGATTACAGCCGTCTTGAGGACGAAGAAGTAAAGGATATCCTTGTTAAGAAATACGCTCTTCACGAGGTCAATTCCTATATCTGGTGTGACGGCAGAAAATATAAGAAGCTGGGTATCGATGTTGAGGATAATGTCAAGGTACTTAATATTGAAAATTCCGAAAACGGTGTTCTTCGTAATTCAATGATTCCCACTCTCCTTGTAATGGCAAGTGAGAATAAGGACTTCAGCGACAGCTATGGTCTGTTTGAAATCGGCAGAGTAGTTGAAGGCACAAAAGAAAACGGATACGCAAATGAGAGGAAGCATCTCGGCTTCGTTCTTTTCAATAAGAACGGCGACGAAAGGAAGCTTTATTTCAAGGCACTTGAAATCATCAACTGCATAGTAAACGAAATCAAGCAGGTTAATCCCGTCTATAAGAAGGCAGCTGAGGTCAAAGCGTGGCAGCATCCCAAAAACACCTCAATCATTTCCGTTGACGGCATTGAATTCGGTAAAATCTGCACTCTTCATCCCTCTAACAGGACTAAATTTGATAAGACCGGTGCTGTGGTAGCCGTTGAATTTGATATGGACAGCTTCAATACCGTTGGTGCAAGATCCATCGCTTTCAAGGAAGCCAGCGAAATGCAGTCAATTTATTATGATCTTTCCCTCGTTCTCGGTAACGACGTCAGATTTGAAGAGCTTGAAAATTGCTGGAAAAAGGAAAATATCGCCGAGCTTGAGAGCGTAAAGGTAATTGATACCTTTGAGCGTCTCGGTATCAGAAGTATTACCATCCGCTTCAATTTCGTTGCCATGGACAGAACTCTTGAAATGGAAGAGGTTCAGAAGAATATTGATGCAATCCTTGCCAATCTTTCCGTAATAGGCGTGGCTCTCAGAGCATAAATTTCTAAAAAAGTATTGTATTATTCGGCAATCTGGGTTATAATTATCGGGTAATGATTGATAACGGAGGCGACTGAATTGACAGATAAGACAATTAAATTTTCAATCAAAGATGAAAATGAAAACGAAATGAAAAGAACTCTTCAGACGGTGTATGAGGCATTAAATGAGAAGGGTTACAATTCAATCAGTCAGATAGTCGGCTACATTCTTTCAGAGGATCCTACCTATATCACAACCCACAATAATGCACGCAGTCTTGTCAGAAAGCTTGACAGAGATGAGTTGCTTCAGGCGATGGTAAAGACCTATTTGGGCATTAAATAATTGCCGGAGGAGTAAAATATGTCAGATAATATCTTAATGTATAAGGGTAAGCCGCTTGTAAGAAACGGTAATACAATTTATTACGGCTATATGGACCAGCCCTACGTTGCTATTATGCAGATTAAAAGCTACCGCGAGCTTCAGGGCGAGCAGGTTGCAGACAAGGTTATGGTTCAGCTTTACAAGACCGATCCTACAATCACAAGATTAAAGGATAAGATTGTAAAGAGTGCTGAGCGCATAGGGCTTTACAGTGCCCTTGATATCGGCAGTATTTGGCTTGAGAGAGAGCTCAAAGCCGCCAAATCATAAAAATTTCGGCGTTGGATTTCCAACGCCGTATTTTTTTATGTAAAATAATATATTGATAATTGTTTGTTTTTGCTTTATAATAAAAGCATAATTTTCGGAAGGAGATTAAATATGAAAAATTTCAAGAGAGTTATATCCGTTATTCTTGTTCTCTCCATGCTGCTTTCCGTTTTTACAGTTGCAGCATTTGCAGAGGAACAGACTCCTGCGTCAGGCAAAAGTGATGCAGAATATCCCATAGTTTTCGTAACGGGCATCGGTCAGTCTTACAGTTATTTTTATGAGAATAAAGACGATGTTGCCGGTTATTACGAAACCCTTGAAAAGGTAAAGAACGGTACCGCAGGTAAAAACGCCGACGGCAGTAACGTCAGAGAAACTGACAATGCTACTGCAAGATGGAACCTTTTCTGCAATAATTTCAGCTTCGCATTCAAAGAGCCCGCCACTATTTTTGCGATTATCCGTGTGGCAGTCGGCCTTCTTGCTTCTATGATAGGTATTAATCTTATTCCGAGAAGCGCAGTAAATTACGTAGTTAAAACTCTTTTCAGATACAATATAATTGATAAAGAGGGTAATCTTCCCGAAAACGTCATCACCCCCAGAGCAGATTGCTCCGTTGCCGGAATGACTGAAGAGCAGAGAGAGAATTTCTACCGTTCAATTCCCTGCGAGGATGTTATTTCCGGTGTAGGCGAAGATATGATTTACTGCTTCAACTATTCCGCATTCTCATTTACGTATAATAACGCCAAAGACCTTGACACCTTCATCAATGACGTTGTTCTTAAACAGACCGGCAAAGACAAGGTCGTTCTTGTTCCCATGAGCATGGGTGCTTCCGTTGTTTCCGCATATCTTCAGGATTACGGCACAAAGGCACAGGTAGCAAAGGTTGTCAGCATTGTAGGTGCATGGAACGGCAGTGACGTATTTGCCGACCTTATTGAGCACAACTTTGCCGCAGATGCTCCTGACAAGCTTTATCACGGACTTGTTTCAGGTCTTATCGGCGAGCCCTGGGGTTATATTGTAAACTTCGTTCTCAGACTCTTCCCCAAGAAGACACTCAGAAGCATTATTGATGAAATCGTTGACGGACTTGTTGACGAGCTCGTTCTCAAGACTCCCTCTCTCCTTGCCCTTATTCCCGCAGAAAGATATCAGGCAATCAGAGAAAAGTATCTTGCTCCCAATGAAGACCTTAAGTACATCATGGATATGACTGACAAATACTATGAGTGTCAGACCGGACTTGAAGAGCGTCTGAAAATGCTTAACAGCGAGTACGGTGTTGAATTCTACTATATTGCCGGTTACGGTCTTGAATTCGGCGGCTCCGAAGACAGCGACTATGAATTTTTCAAATTTATGGGTACTACGACTACTACAAACTCCGATGAAATCATCCAGATTTCTTCAACCGCAACCGGTGCTACAATAGTTAAGAGTGCTCTCGGTACTCAGGTAAGCCAGCCCGGTGCCAATGCCGTTCTTACACCCGACGGAAGCGTAGATATTTCAACCTGCTATTTCCCCACTCACGTATGGCTTTTCAAGAATCAGAGACACGAGCTTCAGCATAATAATATTGCCCTTCGTCTTGCTCTTGACCTTGCCTGCGGCGTTGTTTCGGATAATAGCGATACGGCTTATGCCAAGTTTAATGATCAGAGATATTTCAGAAGTGCAAAGAACGATCTGAAGGAAATTGATGATTATATTGCCAAGGGCGGCACACTTACCGCAGATCAGCAAAAGGCGTATGACGATGCAATTGCCGTAAGAGACAGCGGTACAGCCAACTGGGAAGAAGATAACAAAGTCTTTGATGCTCTTTATAATGTACTTGTAGAACTCGGCAAGAAAGAAGCAAAAACTCCTTCCGGGGAAAGTGACGGCGGTTTCCTTAAGAAAGCAGACGATGCCGTTTATAAAGTATTCGGCGCAAAGGGCTTCAGAGATATTCTGAATCCCACTTATTGGTAATAATCGGATATATAAATTTAACTCCCCATCATTACGGTGGGGAGTTTTCATTTGAGCTTTTACATTTCTGCGGCCTTTTCTTCCTGAAGACGGTGTCTTTCAAGAAGCTCCGCTTCAATCCTTGCATTTTCTTCTTTATCGTCGTCAACGAAGGAAATGATGATTGAATATAATACTGCGCCGATTACGGGTCCCAGCATGAATATGGGCCATTGCCATTTCATATATGTTGCGTTCTGTTTATGATTGGGGACTTTGCTGTCATGCCCGAGAGCGGAAAGAACAAAGCCGTTAATTATCTGTACCGTTGCTGAGGAAAGCTTGGAAATGAAATTCTGAATTGAGAAAGAAATTCCTTCGGTACGTCTGCCGGTTTTGTATTCAACGTAGTCAATGGAGTCGGCAGTAAGTGAACGGTGAGCAATATCCATTGAGTTTATGGGTATCTGTGCTATGGAAATAAGTGCCATTACCGAAATGATTTTTGCGGGGGAGGTGAATCCGATAAAGTAGGAAATGATCCTGCATATTATATTGCTTACCTGTGCCAAAATAAGGAGCTTTTTCATTCCGCCTAACTTACCGGCTATCTTGGTGGCAAAAAGCATTGCAACGGCACCTATTACACCCGTAAGCATGGAATAGATTACCTGCATATTGCCTCCGCTGAATTTAACAAAGCCCAAATCAAAGAATTCTCTGCTCTCAAAGAAATAAACCCAGGGAAGGATCGTATTTGCTATATCCTTGAAATATCTTGCGGCGGAAATAAGGAATAATTTTTTGTTTTCCTTCAGTATAAGTATTGCCTCTATCAGACTTTCTTCGCTTTTCGGAGTTTCGATTTTTTCCTCCATCTTGTGAGCGGACATGGAAATCAGTTCGCCGCCGAGACCGAGAATAATACCGAAAAGAGCAAAGGTCATAGGGTCGCTTACACCCATTCCGTTGACCATGCCTCTGAAGGTCTGGAAGAAGCCTCCTATGGTACTGCCGGCACCTGCGCCGATTGATACCCATTGCGCCACACGGCTTCTTTCCTGAGAATTAGGTGAAGAAACTGCAATCATTCCCCACAGACCAACATCCTGGAATGAATAGAAGAAGTCCCATAACAGGTAGCACGCACATACAATTCCCACCAGGGGCAGTTTTCCCACCTTGTAGGGCATAAACATCAAGGCAGACAGTATGCCGATAATCGGAGGTGTGTACAGTAATATAGGTCTGAGCTTTTCGCCGTTTTTGAACTTGTGTTTATCCACCATTGCGCCGACTATGGGGTCGTTTATTGAGTCCCATACTCTTGAAATGCCGGTAATAAGTCCCGATACTCTGGCGTCAATGTGTCTTATGTTTTCAAGATAATAAAACAGCCAGTTTGAAATATAGTTGTAGGTCATATTCTGACCTGCAAGACCTATTGAGTATGCCAGCAGCTTGCCGTTTGATACTCTGTCAATCTCTCTGTTTTTTACCTCTTCGGTGTTTTCTGCTGACATCAGATACTGTTCAACTCCTTTGCCTTACGTTCTGTTGCCTGAGAATTTGCCTTGCGGGTGTATTCGTAAACGGGCTCAAGGTTTTTCTTTGTAAGGGGGAATATAAGGTAAAGAATAAATATAAGTGAATAGGTGATGGCGGGAATGACTGTGCATATTGTAAGGATTTTTTCGCTGACACCCTTTACAAATCCGAGATTTGCCATTGATTTGTCATAGCCGGCATAGTTGCCGAGGAGCTTCAGTCCGCCGTAATCTGCGGCAGTCTGACCGAGCTTTCTTGAGAAGGTATAAACCGCATAGATTGCACTTTCACTTCTTATACCCGTCTTGAAGAACTGGAAGTCGATAACGTCCGAAACAACCGCCCAGTTTGTGATTGATACCGTTGAATAACCGAAGCCGATACCGAAGAGAAGTGCAATGTAAAGCCAGGGCTGGTCGGGACCGGGCTTGAGAATGAATGTTGCAACGGCGGCTATGGCGGCGATAAATGCACCGACCATACTGATTTCCTTCTTGCCGTATTTTGCGGAAAGCTTGGGTACGAAGGGAATCATGATTGCCATAGGCAGATACTGTGCTATCGTGCCGAATATGGAAAGACTTGTATTTGTGAAGTAGTTTTTATAGAGATACTGGTTAAGTGAAGCAAACTGGAGCTGACCGCTGATGAGGATACCTGTCAGAGCAAGAATTACAAAGGGCTTGCTCTTGAACATTCCAAGGTAGGTTTTCTTCATATCAACGTTGGGCTCTTCGTCTGATGCAACGCGTTCTCTCGTTGTCTTGTAGCAGGCAAGATAGAATACTATTGCAAGTACGGCCATTACAAGGGCGAATGCACACATTTTACCTGAGGAAGCAACCTTGATATCCTTGCCCAGTTCGTCAAGCTGACCGGTTTTTACATAGATAAGCATGGGTGCTATCAGCAGGGGAGCCGCACCGCCGATGCCGCCGCCGATTGTCCTGAAGGTAGAAAGGAGAGTTCTTCCCGCAGGATCGTCGGTAATAACGGAAGCAAGTGAGCCGAAAGGCACGTTCATTCCCGTGTAAAGCATACCGAATGCAATATATGTAATATATGCGAATATCAGTATGATAATATCGTTCTGTGTGATTTTACTTATATCAACAAAGCACAGAAGCTGTGAAACGGCAAGCGGAATTGACACCCATTTGAGATATGGTCTGAATTTACCGTCTTTGGATGGCTTTTTCTTTGCAACTATTGCGCCCCACATAGGGTCGTTGATTGCATCCCATAATCTTGTGAAAAGGAAAAGGTTGGCAACTCTGTCCGTTGCGATTTTCAGTACGTCGGTATAAAAGATTTTAAGGAAGGATGAAACGTAGGTAAGCACGAAAAGGTTACCTGCGTCGCCGAGCATATATCCCATGCCTTCTTTTATTCCTATTTTGTTGGGATGAGGATCTGCGGTTAATTCTCTGTTTACGGATTCTTTAGCCATTTAATCACTCCTTATTATATTTAATATAACATATAGCCGAAGATATTTCAATCATACAAATCAGAATTTATACCCGAATAAAGTGATTGAATTACTTCACGGGGGTTGCTATAATTGATTAGGATAATATGCGGAGGTCACTGACTATAAAAAGTCAAGAGGTTTTAATAATTTTTCAGAAAGGAGAAATAATTAAAACCACCCCTTTCAAGATGGTTTTAATTATACGTGTGTTATGAGAACGGTTTGCGATTATATGATAATACGGCGTAATTCCGACGGCTTCGGTAAATGCGTATTCACGGGTAAAATAAATCCGTCAAACGGCAATCTTGTTATAGCGAGAGTAGTGCATGAGGATAATAACGTTATGGTTATTCCCTGGACTGAATGTAAGGCAGAGGACGGTATCTTTTCCGTGGAGCTTTACATTCCCGCAGGTGGACTTTACCGTTTGGAAGCCCGTCAGACAAACGGTGAATTTAATCCCGTAAATAATAATTACGATTGGGCACCTTATGTTGGCTGCGTTCATCATGTGGGCGTAGGTGAGATTTTTGTCATGGCAGGTCAGAGCAATATGTCCGGCTACGGCAGAGACCCTGCCTATGACCCTCCCGAAATGGGTGTTCATCTTTTTGACAACAGCGGTAAATGGGGGATTGCGGCACATCCGCTTTGTACTTCAATAAATCCCATATATCCCAATAATGACGGTGCTTCGGGCACTTCACCCGGTCTTTCCTTTGCCAAAGCCATGAAAAAGGCGCTCGGTGTCCCCGTCGGACTTGTTTCCGCCTGCCTCGGCGGCTCGTCTCTTGAAAGCTGGAATCCTGCGGAAAAAGAACCCTTCCTCTATAATTCAATGGTTGATAAAGCCGCAGAGGTCGGCGGATTTTCGGGTATGATATGGTACCAGGGATGCAATGAAACAAATGAAGAGGAATGCTTTACCTATTACGATAAATTCTGCGAAGCGGTGCGGCTCTGGCGAAACAGATTCGGTGATTTCCCGATAGTAACCTGTCAGCTTAACCGTCATGCATACCGTGAGAATGATAACGGCAAATGCTGGGGTGCCGTAAGGGATGCCCAGCGCAGAGCGGCACTTACTTTGAAGGATGTCTGTATCGTTACCACAAATGACCTTCCCGTCTGCGACGGAATACATAATACGAGCGGTGCGTCTGTAATCATCGGCGAAAGAATGGCAAGCGCTCTGCTTAAGATGTATTACAAGCTTCCGGGCTATTCCGCACCCGTAATTACTTCCGCTGAAAAGCTTGACGGTAATAAAATCTTTGTCGCCGTTACCGGTTGTCAGGTGCTTAAAACCATGGATGACAATCCCTGCGGTCTTAATATTGAAGACGAAAAGGGTATGATGGAATGTATCAGCGTATCTGCCCGTGACGGAGGACTTGAAGTCCTTGCCGAACGTGAAATATCCGGCAAAGCATATTTTCACGCTTACTGGAAAAAGGAAGGAAGCGAATTTACGGTGCGTGATATTTACGGTATGCCCGTCACTTCTTGCTATATGCTTGAAATCAAATAAAAGACAGGCAAAACGTGTGTTGATAATCTGCACCGTGTATGATATTATTATGAAAACGAAACGGAGATGATAAAATGAAAAAGGTTATTTCCTTATTACTTTCATTGGTGCTTGTTTCCATGATTGTACTTCCCGCCCTTGCTGCTGAAGAGGAATGCAGCTGCGGTTTTTCTCCCCTCATTTACGTAGGACCTCTCGGCTGTGCGGATATTGTCAGAGATGCAGGTACCGAAAATGAACAGAAACTCTGGAAAACCGATACGGGCTTTTTTCTTTCAAATGCGAAAAATGAGCTGGGCGGACTTGTCAAAGGTGCCCTGTTGAATAATCCCGATGAATTCGGTGATGCTCTCATTAAATTCGTCAATGACAGCTTCGGAGACCTTGCTCTTGATAACGACGGCAATTCAAAGAGTAATGTAACCGTTGAGGGTCTTAACGTTCCCTCAGACGGCAATCACGGAATAAATCATTCGTTTTATTTCAATTATGATTTCCGTCTTGATCCTTATATTCATGCGGAACGCCTCAATGAGGTGATTCAGCAGGTAAAGTGCCTTACAAAACACAGTAAGGTTCAGCTGAAAGCATCCTCAATGGGCGGTGTAGTTCTTGCCGCATATCTTGAAGAATACGGCCGGTCCGATGTTGAAAAAATAATTTGTCAGTGCTGTCCCCTTTGGGGTACTGCCGTTGCAGGTGAGCTTTTCAACGGACTTGTTGAGCTTAATGCAGACTCACTCCGACAGTATGCTCAGGATGCGCTTCCCTATCTTGACGGCGGCGACTTCCTTCAGGCGCTTCTCTATTCCCTTACAGAAGCGTTCCGTGTTACGGGTGTGTGGGACGGAATCATAAATCTCGGTAATAAGCTTGTTGAAAATTTGGGAGACAGAGTATTTGACGAATGTCTTATCCCGATTTTCGGCTCAATGCCCGGCATCTGGGCTTTCGTTCCCGCCGAATATTATGAAGGCGCTCTTTCCTTCATGAAAATTGATAAATCAAGCGGTCTTTATGAACAGATTGCCCGTTACAGAACTGCCCAGTCAAATGTTGCGGATAATCTTCAAAAGGCAATGGCTGACGGCGTAAGAGTATACATATTCTGCGGATATGACGTTCAGAGAACTCCTCTTGTTACCGCATGGCACAATACGTCAGACGGTACCGTAGATACAAAATACGCCTCCCTGGGTGCTACCTGCGCCGACGACGGAAGCGTTCTTGAAGATGAATATATTTCATCTCTTGAAGATAAAAAATACGTGTCTCCCGATAAGTGCATTGATGCGTCAACCTGCGCTCTTCCCGACTGCACCTGGTTCAATAAGGGCTGGCTTCATTGCAACGGACAGAAAGCCATTGATGAATTTTATAATACGCTTCTTCAGAGTGATGAACAGTTAACCGTATTTTCAAATGAAAAATATCCTCAGTTCCTCAAAAACGATGACCACGCCGAAACTCTGACACCCGTAAAGGGTATTCAGACAATGGCTGAACGCTTTAAGGAAGCACCCTCACTTCTCAACTTCGTAAAGATGATAATTGAATTTTTCACCGTTACGATTCCCGGTTTTTTCAGATTCAAATAATTTTGGCATAATAATACCCGCTGATTTGCTTTGTTCAAATCAGCGGGCCTTGTTTTTTTATTTCTTTACGACTATTGTTGCAACGCTTCTTGCGGGCATAAACAGTTCCTTTGTATAGGTTTGCTTTTCAAGGTCGAATTTCTCCGAGGTGAGATATATTTCCGCATCTTCAAAGGGAATATCAAGTTTTTTGACTTCCTTGAATCTGTTGGAAACCACAACTACGGTCTTTTCATCATTCTCAAAGCAGACGGAGTCCAGCTCCTCGCCTGCATCGGAATCAATTCTTACCATGCCCGGTTCTATGAATTTTGAGAAATTACCGAAAGCATAGTATCTTTTTGTCATGCGGAATGCTCTCGGCTCGTCAAATTCGTAAATCAGACCGTCACAGTAATCCACGTTTGAAAGAGCGATCCATAATTGCCAGGAGGTCACGTCAAGATATTTCATATCCTCCATCATTACCTTCGTCTGTTCAAGTGCTGATTTCATGCCGAAATCCCTGCCGCCTTTCATGTGACACCATTCACTTGTTTTAAGGGAAATGTCGGGATAGTGCTTATCCATAAACTGCTTGTATCTCTTCATAAATGCGATTCTGTCACCGATGGTTGATTTCAGAATTGCATAGTCCGGAGTGAGAAAATATGAATGTGTATCAACTGAATCCATTCTTCTGCGGATTTTAACGTCATCAAGCAGTAAACGGCAATATGTCTTGTTAAAATATCTGATATCACCGTTCTCCGCGCCCGAGAGCATTAAATCCTTCAGCATGGGTCTCTTGTCCATCTCATCGCAGAATACTCTGAAAAGATTCCAGACCTGAGTGGGTCTGTAATGACAGCCCTCCTGACCTCCGGTCCATTTCCATACCGGCTCATTAACGGGGGACAGATACTTAATGGGAATACCTTCGCCCAGAAAATGCTCAACACAGTCAAGGCAGTATCTTGCGAATCTTTCGTAATTATCGGGTGAAAGATTGCATTGAAACGCCCTGTCCTGATGCGTCTTTCCGTTTTTTGTAAGGCGTTCAATGGGGGAATTTACAAAGAATATAACCTCGTCGGCACCGTATTTGCAGGCAAGCTTCATCATGTTGACGGCATTTTTATCCCTTGACCAGTCGTAGTCGATGTTGCTTACGTCATAGCTTTCCGTTCTTCTGCATTGCATCGGAATGTCGCCTTTGCCGCTGTGGGCGGAGCCGCCGCCTAAATTGTATCTGTAAATGCGGATGCCTAAGCCCTCGTCCTTGTCAAATAGGAGCTGGGCAATTCTTTCGTTTTTCGGCATTCCGGATTTCTCGTCAATTTCGTCCCATCCGCCTACAACCTGTGCCCACCAGGCACCGCTTGCGCCGAATTTATCAAAGGTCTGATGTCTGTTCTGAGGATTAATTACAAGATTACTCATAATTACACCTTCCTGATGTTTTTACTGCTCGGGAACAACCATTGTGGGTTTATCCATGGTTACTTTTTCTCTTTCAAAAATGGGAACGTATTTATCCTGATAGTAGTTTTCGGGAGTGATTTCATAGCTTCCGTCGGGCTTATAGGTGATTACAGTACATCCGCGCTGGAATCCTTTTTCGGAAATGCCGATATATGCAAGGTAATCAATGCTCATACCGTAGGTGAGCTGAATTCCCTTATATTTAAGTGAAAGAGTGTTAAGATGATCGTGACCGTTGAAGATTGCCTTTGTTGAGCCAAGCTCTCTGATGGTTTCAAACATTGTGTCTTCACCGATTCCGCAGAAAACTACCTTTCCGCTTTCACCTGCGGCACCGTAAATGAATTCAACGTTATCCGTATCCTTAAAATCGTTGTTTGCGTATTCGGTTATTGCATCCTTCATTTCAACAAGGGGAATGTGGAAGAACATGGAGGATCTGATTGCGGGGTCAAAGTCAATAAGCCCAAGCTCTTCGGCCGTCTTCTTATTGATTTCATTATATGCCTTTACGTTCTTGATGTACCAGTTGACCTGATTCTGATGAATGTTGTCGTATTTCCAGAAAATACCGAAAATATCACCGCCGGTGTATGAATGGCTGTCAAGGATATAGAGGGACTGCGTAATGATATTGTTTGTCTTTTTAATGTTTATTACCTGGTTTCCGTAGCCGTCAACGTCATCGGGTCCCTTCCGGAAGAGACAATATTTGTATGCACCGCTGCCGTAGAAATCGGAAATTTCTTCTCTTGTATATCTGCTGTATGCTTCGGTATCGTGGTTACCGTAACCCAGTGTCCAGTAAACGCCAAGCTGTTCCATCAGGTCGGCAAATATTTTTGCCGCCGATTTGTTGTTCATTGTACCTGCCTGGAAGGGAACAGGATAAGCAATGTCACCGGTAACGATTACCAGGTCGGGCTTTTCTGCCGTAAGCATAGTGGCAACTGCGTTGATTGCCATAAGGTCTTTTTTGAGGGAAAGCCAACCGGCACCGATATGAATATCTGTAAGCTGAATTACTTTAAGGTCTTCGTCAGAGGTAAAAGTCCAGTTGCCTTTTTCGTCCTTTTCGGGAACGAGCTGATTTTCATATTTTACTTTTTCGATTGTGGCAATTTTCTTGAGATTGCTCTTGTTTCCGAGAGCTGTTATAAGGGATATAATTGCTATGAAAAGTGCGATGACGGCAATTATTCCCAGCAGTATTCTGCGGCCGATTTTTCTTCTCTTCTTTTTCTTCTCAAGCTTAAGCTGCTGTTTTTCGTTCAATACTTCTTCATTAACTTTTTCTTTCATTGTATTCTCTCCTTACTTTTCAATTTTGAAACAGTATGCATACTCTGATTCCAGCTCATCGGGATTCAGGGGATTGAATTTCAGTAATGCTTTGCCGTTTTTCTCGCAGACTTCAATATTTTCGCTGCTGCCGAGAAGTGAGCATTTGAGACTTTCCGAGTATTCCACTTCATCAAGATATACTTCTCCAAAGGGGAATTTCAGCAGAAATGCGTAAATCGTGCTGCCGTCCTTACTTCTTGTATATCTTATGTCCTTGTCTTTACTGAAGCCGTACCTTCTCGTGGCGTAGATGCCTTCTCCGTTGACCTTCAGCCAGTTACCCATATCAAAAAGCTTTTGCTGCATGATTACGGGTATTCTTCCGTCTGCGGTGGGACCTACGTTAAGGAGGAAGTTACTGCCTCTGCTGACTAAATCAATCAGCATGTGAACAAGCTCTTTTGAGGAAAGATAATCGTCGGGATTTTCTATTCTGTTGAATCCGAATGAGCCGCCGATTCCTCTGCATTCCTCGTTGGGCCTTGTGTAAGTATCGATTACGTTCATTATTCCCGGGGATGAACCGCCGTCAATGTAACCGTATTCCGATGTAAAATTGCCTCCGAGCTTTCCTCTTGTACCCTTGCCCCAGCGGTCATTGGGTACTATGAAATCCTTAACGCTTGACTCGTTATAAAGCCACTGCAGGAATTCCGTGGAATGCCAGACTTCATCTGTCTGCTCCCATTCACCGTCTGTAAATAATGTGGCGGGTTGGTATTTTTCCATAAGCTCCTTGAGCATGGGAATCAGATGCTTCAGGGCGTATTCTTCGGGGTCCTTGAGATACAGGGGATGATACCATTCGTAAACAGAATGATACACTCCGAATTTTACGTCTGTTTTATCAAGAGCATCTTTTAATTCACGGCAGAAATCTATGTGGGGACCCACATCCACGGAGTTCCATCCGGGGGTGTAATCGCTCTTGTAAAGGGTAAATCCGTCATGGTGCTTGGAAACGAGATTTATGTATTTTGCACCTGCACGCTGAAAGATTGATGCCCATTCATCCGCATCAAAGCATTCTGCCTTGAAATCCTTTACAAAGTCGGCGTACTCAAAGTTTTCGCCGTAGGTCTTTTTGTGAAAATCTATAAACGCCTGCTGGTTTTCGTTGGGATTTTCCGTTTTGATTGCATTCCAGTACCATTCTGCATACTGACCCTTCGGCGCGTAGGCGGGTACGGAGTAAAGCCCCCAATGAATGAAAATGCCGAATTTCGCATCCTCAAACCATTCGGGAACCTTTCTCTGCATAAGTGAGTCCCAGTTGTTTTCGTATTTCATGTTTTCTCCTTATGTAACTGCGATGTATCCTTTAAGAATCGGCTCAAGGTCGGGATTTTCCGTCAAGGTGGTAAGCACTTTATAAAAGATAAATCTTTCCTCTTTTTTACCCTGCTTTGTTTCCCAGTCACTCAGCCGTATTTCGCCTTTCAGCAGAGTGCTTATGTTTCCGTCAAGGTCGGGCATTGACTGAGTGTGTGTTAAGGGAACGTCGGGAATACGGAAATCCTCGATATATTCCTCCTTCGTGTGTCCGGGAGGAATGCACGCGCCCTTGTCATGCTCAAGAAACCACAAGGCCATTATTCTTCGCAGTTCATCTTCACTTATTACCTCGGTAATCATTCCGATATACCGTATTTTTTGCAGATTTCCGAAATGATTGCTTTCATTTCGGGCATTTTTTCTGCCATTTCTTCCGCAAGCTTAATTTGAGTACGGGCTCTTACGAGATTATGCTCGGGATATTCCGTCTTGAAATATATATCACCGTTTATGTAATCGCCCAGAAATCTCATGCCGCATTCAAGTGTCATGAGCATTGATGAGAAGGGAAGATATGCAATTTCGTTCTTTGTAAGGGCTTTGCCTGCGGTTGAAAGATATCCGTCTGCATAAGCTCTGAAGTATTCAAGGCTGAAATGAACCTTATCCAAATCCTTTTCATCCTCGGAGGCAGTGCTTGCACCGAAACGTATACTGTCACCGAAATCGTAAAGGGAAAGTCCGGGCATTACCGTATCAAGGTCAACTACACATATACCCTCGTCCGTTTCGTCGTCAAACATTACATTGTTGAGCTTTGTGTCGTTGTGAGTCACTCTTACAGGAAGCTCGCCCTTGTCAATCATATCAACCAGTACACCGTAGTATTTTTCACGGGCAAGGAATTTCTCCGTTTCCTTCTTGCAGCTTTCGGCTCTGCCGGAGAGATTATCTTCAACTGCCTTTTTGAAATCGGCGAATCTTGATTTTGTGTTATGGAAATTCGGGATTGTCTCAACAAGTGTCTCACCGGGATAATCGGCAAGAAGACATTGAAAATTTCCGAATGCCTTTGCGGCTTTTCCGAAGGTTTCGGGTGTGTCGGCAAACTGTATGGAATGAGCCCCGTAGATATAGTTGAAGCAGCGCCAGAATCTGTTTTCGCTGTCAATGTAAAAAGTTTTTCCGTCTTTTGCCTTATAAGCAAAGAGACACTCTCTGTCCGGGTCTCCTCCGGTTTTGATTACTTTTTCACGCAGATAGTGGGTTACTCCCACAATGTTGTCCATGAGTTCAACGGGTTTTGTGAAAACGGAGGTGTTCAGCTCCTGAACAAGATATCTGTTGATTTTACCGTTATCGTTGAATTCAAAAACAAAGGTGTTGTTTATGTGACCGTCGTCAATTCTTCTGATATTTTGCATTTCGCCCTCAAAGGTGAAGGCGTCCAGCAATTCATTAACGGTGTTGATGTTTTCAATCATAATTATTTCCTTTCAAGAAGCGGCTTGAGATACTGCCCCGTATAGCTTTCTTTAACCTTGACAACCTGTTCCGGAGTACCTTCGGCAACGATTCTGCCTCCCGCATCTCCGCCCTCGGGACCTAAATCAATAATGTGGTCTGCCGTTTTTATGACGTCAAGATTATGTTCTATTACAAGTACGGTGTTTCCGCTGTCAACAAATTTTCCCAATACGTCAATAAGTCTGTGTACGTCTGCGGTATGCAGTCCCGTGGTGGGCTCGTCAAGAATGTATATGGTCTTGCCCGTTGAACGTTTTGCAAGCTCTGTTGCCAGCTTGACTCTTTGGGCTTCGCCGCCGGAAAGGGTGGTGGCGGGTTGACCTAATTTGACGTAACCGAGACCTACGTCATAAAGAGTTTCTATTTTATGCCTGATTTTAGGAATGGAATCAAAGAAATTCATCGCTTCATCCACAGTCATTTCAAGCACTTCATATATGTTTTTGCCCTTGTATTTTACTTCAAGGGTTTCCTTGCTGTATCTTTCGCCACCGCAGGTTTCACACGGTACGTATATGTCGGCAAGGAACTGCATCTCTATTTTGACTATGCCGTCTCCCTGACACGCCTCGCATCTGCCTCCCTTGACATTAAAGGAGAAACGGTTGGCTTTGTAGCCCCTTTTCTTTGCGTCAACGGTTTGAGCAAAAAGCTCCCGTATATCCGTGAATACTCCCGTATAGGTTGCAGGGTTGGATCTTGGTGATCTGCCGATGGGGGACTGGTCTATGACGATTACTTTGTCGAGATTTTCAATTCCCGTTATTTCATTGAAATTGCCCCGGGTTTTCTTTGCTCTGTTAAGCTCAACCGCAAGATGCTTTGCAAGTATCTCGTTTACGAGAGAGCTTTTACCGCTGCCCGACACGCCCGTGACCGCAACGAATTTGCCAAGGGGAATTTCAACGTCTATGTTTTTAAGATTGTTTTCGCAGGCACCTTTGATAACCAGCTTTTTGCCGTTGCCTTTTCTTCTTTTTTTCGGTACCTCGATTTTCTTTTTACCGCTGAGATACTGACCTGTAATTGAATTATCGCAGTTCATTATCTCTTCGGGAGTACCGCAGCAGACGATTTCTCCGCCGTGAATACCCGCACCGGGACCAACGTCAACGATATAGTCCGCATTGAGCATTGTTTCTTCATCGTGTTCAACAACAATGAGCGTGTTTCCTATGTCACGAAGCTCCTTCAATGTCCCGAGAAGCTTCATATTGTCTCTTTGATGCAGACCTATGCTGGGCTCGTCAAGGACGTAAAGCACACCCATAAGGGATGAACCGATCTGAGTCGCAAGCCGTATTCTCTGTGCTTCGCCGCCGGAAAGGGTAGCGGCGTTTCTTGCAAGCTGAAGATATTCAAGACCTACGCTTGAAAGAAATTGCAGACGGGAACGGATTTCTTTTATAATCTGATTTCCTATGGATTGCTCTTTTGGTGTCAGTTCAAGAGAATTTATGAATTCAAGCTCTTTGGTGATTGATTTATGAGTGAATTCATCTATGTTTATTCCGCCTACGGTAACGCATAGAAATTCTTTTTTCAGTCTTGCTCCACCGCATTCCGGACAGCGTTCGGCGGACATATACTGTTCAAGCTCCGCCCTCATATATTCGCTTGAGGTATCCACGTAACGTCTTTCAAGGTTTGTTATTATTCCCTCGAAGTCAGCCATGTAAGTGCCGCCGCCGTAAATACCGCCACGTACGAATTTGATTTTTTTGCCGTTTGTACCGTAAAACAGTACCTTTTTTGCTTCTTCGCTTAATTCACGGAAGGGTGTATCAAGTGAAAATCCGTAAGCTTCCGCAAGACCGTCAAAGTACATCTTTGAAATTGAACTGTCGCTGATACTCCAGCCGCTTGCACAGATTGCTCCCTCGTTTATTGAAAGCGAACTGTCGGGAACAATTAAATCCGGATTGATTTTTTTCAGTTCACCCAATCCCGAGCATTCGGGGCAGGCACCGAAGGGATTATTGAATGAAAATGAACGGGGCTCAAGCTCCTCCACGTTTACGCCGTGCTCGGGGCAGGCGTAATTGAGAGAAAACATCATTTCCTCTTTGCCGATTACGTCTACTATTACCAGACCGTCGGAAAGCCCGGTGGCTGTTTCAACCGAATCGGCAAGTCTTGAGCGGATTCCGTCCTTGATTACAAGGCGGTCGACCACCGCTTCTATGTTGTGCTTGAGATTTTTATCAAGCTTGATTTCTTCACTTAAGTCGTAAATACTGCCGTCAATGCGTACTCTTGCATATCCGCTTTTGCGTACCTGCTCGATTTCTTTTTCAAATCTTCCCTTTTTACCTCTTGCAATGGGGGAGAGAATCTGAATTTTTGTGCCTTCATCAAGCTCGAGTACCTTGTCGGTTATGTCATCTACGGTCTGCCTGAGTATTTCTCTGCCGCATACGGGACAGTGGGGAATACCTATTCTTGCATATAGCAGACGAAGATAGTCATATATTTCCGTAACGGTTCCCACCGTTGAACGGGGATTTTTTGAAGTGGATTTCTGGTCAATAGATATTGCCGGAGAGAGTCCGTCAATACTTTCTACGTTGGGCTTCTCCATCTGACCGAGGAACATTCTTGCGTATGATGAAAGGGATTCCACGTAACGCCTTTGTCCCTCTGCGTAAATCGTATCAAATGCAAGAGAGGATTTTCCCGAACCCGAAAGCCCGGTAAAAACAACGAGCTTGTTATGGGGAACGCTGACGTCAACGTTTTTAAGGTTATGCTCTTTTGCACCTTTTACCGTTATAAATTCTGATGCCATGATTACCTCTTGGAATTTTTGATTTTTTCTATTTTGTCTCTCAGATAAGCGGCGTGTTCAAATTCAAGTATCTTTGCCGCCGCTTTCATTTCTGCGGTGAGCTTGGCAATAAGTGCCTGCTTGTCCTTTGCGCTCATCTTTGCATATTGCTTTTCGTCATCGGTTACCGCAGCGGAAATTTCAATTATTTCGTGAATATCTTTAACGATAGTCTTCGGTACAATACCGTTTTCCTCGTTATATTTCATCTGCTTCTCACGTCGTCTGACCGTTTCGGTAATTGCCTTTTCCATTGAGAGTGTAACCGAATCTGCGTACATGCCTTCGGAGTTTCTTGCGGCTCTTCCGATGGTCTGAATAAGTGAGGGCTCGCTTCTGAGGAAGCCCTCCTTATCTGCATCAAGTATGGCAACAAGGGATACCTCGGGGATATCAAGTCCTTCGCGAAGCAGGTTTATTCCCACCAGAACGTCAAAATCACCCAGACGCAGACCGCGTATGATTTCCATTCTTTCTATGGTATCAATATCGTGGTGCATATATCTGACTTTTATATCGAGATTTTCAAGGTATTCCGTTAAATCCTCAGCCATTCTCTTGGTAAGTGTGGTGACCAGGACTCGTTGCTTCTTTTCAACTCTTGTATTGATTTCCGAAACAAGGTCATCAATCTGACCTTCAACCGGTCTTACGGATATTTCGGGGTCAAGCAGACCCGTAGGTCTTATAACCTGCTCCGTAATGAGAGCGCTTCTTTCTCTTTCAAAATCACCGGGGGTGGCGCTGACAAATATTTTCTGCCCCGTTTTTTGGTAAAATTCATCAAATGTAAGGGGCCTGTTATCAAATGCCGATGGCAGACGGAAGCCGTATTCAACCAGACTTTCCTTTCTCGCTCTGTCTCCTCCGTGCATTGCTCTGACCTGAGGCAGAGTAACGTGGGATTCGTCAACAAAAAGCACAAAATCCTCGGGGAAATAGTCAAGCAATGTAAAGGGACACGAGCCCGCAGGTCTGCCGGACATTACCCGTGAATAATTTTCAATTCCTTTGCAGAAGCCGGTTTCACGAAGCATCTCAATGTCATATTCCGTTCTCTGTCTTATTCTTTGTGCTTCGAGGAGCTTATTCTGTTTTTCAAATTCCGCAACTCTTTTCTCCATTTCGTCAGCTATTTCAGTCAGAGATTTTTCCAATTTTTCGGGTGCGGTTACATAGTGGGATGCAGGGTAAATCGCAACGTGGGATATTACGCATTTTACCTGACCTGTCAGAGCGTTTATCTCGCTGATTCGCTCTATCTCATCACCGAAAAATTCAATTCTGTATGCGTTTTCGTTTGAATATACGGGATAGATTTCAATAACATCTCCCCGTACTCTGAATTTATTTCGGCTGAATTCTATATCGTTTCTTTCATACTGTATTGAAATAAGCTTTGCAATCAGCTCATCTCTGTCGATTTCGTTTCCCGTTCTCAGCGATACAACCTGACTTCTGTAATCAATGGGGTCTCCCAGGGTGTATATGCAGGAAACGGAGGCGACGATTATTACGTCTCTTCTTTCTGAAAGTGCCGAGGTTGCGGAATGGCGTAATCTTTCAATCTCGTCGTTGATGGCGGAATCCTTTTCAATGTAGGTATCGGTAGTGGCTATGTATGCTTCGGGCTGATAATAGTCATAGTAGGAAACAAAGTATTCAACTGCATTATTGGGAAAGAATTCTCTGAATTCGCTGCAAAGCTGTGCCGCCAACGTCTTATTGTGGGCGAGAACAAGCGTGGGTCGGTTGACCTGAGCAATCACGTTTGCCATTGTGAAAGTCTTGCCCGAGCCGGTAACACCCAGCAGAGTCTGCTCTTTATATCCCTTTTTCAATCCCTCAACCAGGTCCTTGATTGCCTCCGGTTGATCACCCATGGGTGAATAGGGAGAATGCAGTTCAAATCTGTCCATACGCCTTTTGCCCCATAATAAAAATTCTCGTTATATTTTATCATATTACAGTTTTATTATCAAGATAAATATATTTTACATAGACGGCTGAAAATTTACTCTGTTTTTCGGTTATTTATACGTTTTATGTTGTGGGATAATGTGATAGAATATTCAAAAATTATTTGTGGTGGATAGAATGAAACTGTTTCAAACCAAGGATAAGGTACGTGTTATAACCGTAATTGCGGCTGTGATTACGGCTGTTGCAATTACTTTTTTTACCATTAAATACGGCGGCGGTACGGAAACGATAATAGTAATTCCTCTTTACATTTCAATACTGATTTTGTTTCTGCAGTCGGGTGTCAACAGATGGGCTTTTCTGCTGGGAGCAATCAATTCTCTGTTTTATGCGGCAGTCTATATTTATGACGGGCTTTATCTGACGGCAGTTTATGCAGCTTTGTTTTCGTTTCCGTTTCAGCTCTGGACATTTTTCAGATGGAAAAATAAGGATACAAACGGCAAGACTGTTTTCAAAAAGCTCAGCGGTTTTCAAAGGATTTTAATTGCAATCGGATTTGCCGTTTTATATGCGGCTTTTTATCTGATACTCAGATATTTCGACAGTGACTGGGGATTTTACGATTGTTGGAGTATGCTGTTGGGAATACTCGTTACGGTGCTCTGTACCGTTCCCTATGTTGAATATTCGCCTCTGCAATGCCTTAGTGTATTTATCGGTCTTATTATGTTTGCCGATATGGCACGCACCGATCCCTTACAGTATACGTACCTTGCCTATCAGATATATTCCCTTTTCTGTGTGGTTCAGGCGTTTATCCGTATAGTCAAAATATATAGGAATCAGAACAGTCTGCCCGAAAGCAGCGCTGAATAAGTCTGTAAAATCAAGCAAAAACCGCCTGCACATCCGATGCGGGCGGTTTTCCGTATAACCTGTTAAGCTTGATTTTCTTGTTTTAATATTGCTTTCAGCAATCCTTCACAACCGTCATAAATATCTCTGTATGCCTTATCAAAATCGCCCGTGTACCAGGGATCGGAAACATCAGCGGGTCTGTCGGTATAATCCATCAGCATACGGATTTTATCCTCATTATCTCCATGAAAAATCCTTTGAGTATTTCTCACATTGCTTTTATCCATGCATACGAATAAATCGTATTTTTCGTAATCACTCTTTTTTATCTGAACAGCCCTTTTTCCCTCGGCGGAAAGACCGTGCCGTGCAAGTATTCTTTTGGCGGGAGGATAAACCTCTGCTCCGATTCCGTTCCATACATTTTCGCTGCTGGTGGCGCTTGATGCTATTATAAACTCATCACTCAGCCCGTTTTTCTCCACCATATCTCTGAATATGATTTCCGCCATAGGACTGCGGCAGATATTGCCCAGACAGATAAAAAGAATTCTTATCATTTTAATCCGCTCCTTTGCGGTTTTATTATGCGTATTTGTATCTCAATCCTCGTAAAGATTGTATTTTGTCAGTATGGATTTGCCGATTTCGTATATCAATATTTCGGCTTTTATCTTTGCTTCAAGGGTGGGGATATTTGCAAGTGATTCACCGAATTCATTTCTCGGATTAGGCCATGATTTTAACCTTGTTACAATATTTTCGGCTTCAAAGGTGAATACACCGCCTTTGTCTGTGAATCCGTTATCAATAAGCCCTCTCATTACCGAGTCAATGTCAACAGTGCCGAAAAGAGGACAGATATGGTCGTCGTTCAGACCGTAGTTATCCTGAATGTGTACCGCCTGCAATTTGTCACCAAGACGGATGATATCCTTGTACTGATCGGGACCTGTCAGATTTGCGTGACCTATATCCCAGCATACACCCATAAGTGGGTGGTCACATATTTCCATCAGCTCCATAAGACTTTCTCCGCTGTAAAATGAGCATATATCACTTCCGGAGGGTATATAGTTTTCGGCGCATACATAAACGTTATAGTTTTCCATTGCCGGGTAAAGCTTCTCGTAAAAATTCTTCACCTCATTTATGTATGTTTTCCAATCAGCTTCGCCGTGATAATCATTGCATCTGCCCGAATGAACAACAAGTTTTTTAATGCCGAGATATCCGCAGGCCTCTATAGAACGGATATTTCCCTTAATGACTGTTTCTTTGTCACATCTGAAATAGTCGTTTCCCGGTGAATGGGCCTGAACAAAATCAAAGCCCAGTCTTTCAGCTTCCTTTGCGGCGGCTGATACACCCTTGACCCAATCATTGCTCATGAATTCCGAACCGTCATAATTTGATTTGTAAAAGCTGTAATCAAGGTGCTTAAAGCCGGTTCCCTCAAAGGCACGGACCGCTTCTGCATCTGTCTGCACATAACCTCTGAAATCGGATGTTGTTGTTGCAATTTTCATTACGATACCTCCGAATAGCGTGGATTTGATACTGTTGATTTTAATATATCACCTTATATTAAAAATTTCAATACAACAGGCATCGCTGCCGTTGCAAGTGCCTGCCGGATTGAAAAACTTTTTTACAGAAACAGAGATATAATACTGTGATAATATTGTAAAATACGAAATTATCGTTTATAATATAGAAAACATTTCGAAGGCGAAGTTATGTTTGTTTCTGACACTGTCAAATATGTAGGTGTTAATGACCACAAAATTGATTTGTTTGAGGGACATTTTGAGGTTCCTCTCGGTATGGCATATAATTCATACGTAATCCTTGACGAAAAACAGCGGTAATGGATACGGTTGACGCTTCTTTCTGTGACGAGTAGCTTGCCAATATTTTTGCGGTTCTCGGAGAAAAGAGGCCCGATTACCTTGTTATTCAGCACATGGAGCCCGACCGTTCCGCTAATATAACCGCCTTTATGAATGCTTATCCCGTTGCCGCGTCTGTTATGAAAAAGATGTTTGAAGGCAGTAAAAATATTACATTTACCGAGAATACTGTCAGGATATTATCAGGTGTAAAAGGTGAAACGGTTGCACAGCTTGATGCTCTGGCAGATAAATTACTTAAATAAAGTGAGGTACTGATATGGATATAAGAGCAATGTACGGAATTTCCTATGGTGTATTTATGCTGGCAACAAAGGTGGGTGATAAGGTAAACGGATGTATTACCAACACCTGCATGCAGGTGGCTTCAAATCCTACAAGAATAGCGATCTCCTGCATTAACGGCAATCTTACCTGCGAAATGCTTAAAGAAAGCGGAGTCTTTTCTTTGAGTATTCTTGACAATACCTGTACTTTTGAAACCATAAAGCATTTCGGCTTGCAATCGGGCAAGGCAGTTGACAAGTTTGCTGATATTGAATTGCCCCTTGATATTAACGGTATTCCCTATCTTTCGTGGCAGACCTGCGCCGTTATTTCCTGTCGCGTAGTTGACAAAAAGGATTTAGGCAGTCATACCATGTTTATTGCTGAAATTGACGACGGAATCTGTCTGAATGATAACTCTCCTCTGACCTATTCCGACTATCAGACAAAGCTTAAGCCGAAGCCCGCTAAAGCTCCCGAAAAGAAAATTATCGGCTGGAGATGCAAAATCTGCGGATATGTCTATGACGGCAAGGATTTACCCAAAGATTTTATCTGTCCCTTATGCGGACACGATGCCTCGGATTTTGAACCGATTTACAAGGAGTGATACGATTGAGAAGAGACGACAGAGCAGTAACCGATATTGATGAGATATACGGTATTTTATCCCGCTGCGATACAATAAGAGTAGGTATGAACGGTGACGGGTATCCCTACATTATTCCCATGACCTTCGGATGTGAAAAGACAGATGATAAAATTGTTATTTACATTCACTCGGCGGCAGATGGCAGAAAGTGGGATATTCTCAACAGGGATTCCCGTGTATGCATAGAGGCGGATTTGTTTTGTAAGGTTGAAAAACGTGATAACGGTGACATAACCGCGGTTTATGAAAGTGTTATCGGTACGGGAGACGCAGTTCTTCTTACCGAAAAAACCGATAAAATCAACGCC